>CAZNNV010000008.1:1649-15598 GCA_964574515.1 uncultured Candidatus Saccharibacteria bacterium | reverse complement strand
TGGCAATGATCGGTATTATTACGTCTATCTTTTTCAGCTTAACATTAATGCCCGAACGGCCGGCTCATTATAAAAAAAGCAAATATATATTTCTGGTTTTCCAATGGCTGCTCTTTCCCATTAACCTGGTATTTTTCGGCTGCATTCCGGGCCTGGACGCCCAGACCCGCCTTATGCTCGGCAAATACATGGGTTTTTGGGTAACGCCAAAAACACGCATTAAGGTTTAAAATATTTTTTATTCCAAATGCGCTTGCGTTTGGAATTTTTTTATTTTATCCGCCAACAACGGATAATTTTCTAACGCCGGATCACTCTTGATGATATTCAGCGCTTCCTGGCGCGCCTCTTTAACCAAAAAAGAATCGCCAAGCGATGCCATAGATAAATCTGGTAAACCCCATTGCTTAGCGCCATAAAAATCGCCCGGGCCGCGCAGCTCTAAATCGATTTCTGCTAAATCAAAACCGCTGGATTTAGCCATCAGCGCTTTCAAGCGGGCGTGCGTTGCGCCGGAAGGCGAATCGGCAAAAAGCAAACAATAAGATTGGTGCTCGCCGCGGCCAACCCGGCCGCGAAATTGGTGAAGTTGCGCCAGACCAAAACGCTCGGCACCCTCAACCATCATCACGGTGGCATTAGGTATGTCTACGCCGACCTCCACCACCGAAGTAGAAACTAAAATATTAATCTTCCTCGCGCTAAAATTAGCCATAATTTTGTTTTTCTCTCGAGCCGGCATCTGGCCATGCAACATGGCGACTTTCAAATCAGGAAAAACTTTTTGCGTCAGTTTCTGATATTCTTGTTTAACAGCCTTAATTTCTTTCTTTACACTCAGAGTGCTAAAAATATTATTTTTAGCGGCGAAAAAATCCTTTTGAGCCTGAATATCCACCACCTCTTCCCCAATTCGCGGACAAATCACAAAAATCTGCCGGCCCGCCTTAACTTGCCGCCGGATAAATTCATAAGCTGCCAAGCGGCCATCCGGCAACACAATTTTAGTAATTATTAACTGCCGGCCCGGCGGCATCTCATCAATCAGTGAAAGATCCAAGTCGCCATAAACCGCCAAAGCTAAAGTGCGCGGAATCGGCGTGGCTGTCATGGAAAGCAAATGGGGGATAGCCGCCGGCAAGCCATCTTTAATTTTGACCACGTTGTTTTGCAGCGCTGAACGCTGAGCCACGCCGAAGCGATGCTGTTCATCCACCACCGCTAAAGCTAATTTTTTAAATTCAACTTTTTTTTGTATCAGAGCGTGCGTGCCAATCAAAATATTGATTTCCCCATTGGCAATTTTTGACAGTAAAACCGACTTAGTTACTTTTTTAATTTTTCCCCGATAGGCCAATTGCGCTTGCGCGCCAGTCAAAAGGCCAATATTCAAATCATAAGCGGAAAATAATTTTAACAGCGTAATAAAATGCTGGCTGGCTAGGATTTCCGTCGGCGCCATCAGCGCCGTCTGCGCGCCGGCAGACACGGTCTCTAGCATTGCCAAACCAGCCACCACGGTTTTACCCGCGCCGACATCACCCTGCAATAATCGATTCATCGGTCGCGCCTGCTGTAAATCCTTTAAAATTTCCCAGGCGCTCCTGCGTTGGGCATCAGTCAGCCGGAAGGGAAGAGAGGCGACGAAATTCTTTATTAAACCTTCGTCAAAAGAAATAGGCAAAGCCGGCTGATTTTCCCATTGCAAGCGCCGGCGTAAAAAATTTAATTGGATTAAAAAAAGTTCATCAAAAGCTAACCGCCGTTTGGCTTGTTCTAAAATTTTAGCATTATCGGGAAAGTGAATTTGGCGCAGAGCTGACTCTAGGTTTAAAAGACGCTGTGAATCTTTAACTTCCGGCGGCAGCCAATCCTTAATCAGCGTGACCGCCGGCATAAATAAGTTAATAAGATAACGCAGATAACGAGAAGTCAAACCTTTAGTCTCTGAATAAACCGGCACTAAACGGCCGGTATGCCGCAACTGGCTTGTCGAACTATTAGCTATTTTTTCATAAGCCGGGTTGGATAAATAGCAGGCTTTATCCATACTGACTTTACCGGCTAAACTAACTATATCGCCCGAATGGATATTTTTTATTAAAAACGGCTGGTTATACCAGACCGCTTTGATCATGCCCGACTTATCCATTATATATGCTTCAGTGATCGCCATTCTCTTTCGCCACGATCGCAAATTTTTTATTTCCGTTATTCGCCCCTGAATGGTGGCCATGGCGCCGATTCTGACATCGCGAATCAAAATTATATTGGAAAAATCATTATAGCGATAAGGGAAATAATAAAATAAATCCTTTAAATTTTTTATACCCAGCTTAAAAAGCCGCTTTTGATAAGCGGGCTTTATAAGGTGAATATCAGTGATAGGGGCGATGGGCGATAAAGACAAAGCTGTTAATTATTCTTTGGGTGCGCCCGCGAGGATTCGAACCTCGATTTTGAGCTCCGCAAGCTCACGCTCTGTCCATTGAACTACGGGCGCCTAAATTTTAATACTTCAACCGCCGCGCTAAGATATCCAGCATTGATTCTTCATACTTTTTTTCGTTAATAAAATTTTTTAAAGCATCCTTAATAACGGCAATCTCTTGCCCGCCTAACGGAATATTCAACCGCGGCCGCAATATTTTTTTGCTTTCAAAACTGATATAGCTTACTTCTTCATTTTCAAAAATCCAAAAAGAATTTAGATTATCCCAAGCATGTAATTCTGAACCGGTCAAAACACCCTTCTCATTTATGACGAATTTAATCTTCCTCGGCTTCTTGTGCGCTTGAATATATAGAGAAAAAGCCGCTAAAAATATAATAAATGCAAAGATATAGCTTTTCATTAAAATCGCGATGGCAAAAAAAATACCAGCAATAATAAACAGCCATAAAAACCATGCCGGCCCTTTTTCGTGCCTGACAAATTCTGGCGCTGTCCAGTTAATTTCTATCTTTGATTTAATTTGTTCATCTGGCATATTTTTCAAATACCCCGTACGAAAGCGGAGGGGGCGAGATTCCAACTCGCGGTCCGCGTAAACGGACAACAGTTTTCAAGACTGTCCCTTTAAACCGCTCAGGCACCCCTCCGCTTTTCTACGGAGCAAACCTGAATTTCAACTTCAAATTGTTTAAAAAATTATTGCTTCAATTATCATAATCCCAGGGATACTGAATCCATTTTTCTGTCCGGTGAAGCCAATAATCGGGAATAAAAGCTGTCTTTGGCTTTATATGTAAAGCCGCTGAAACAACTTTATTATTCTTGGATAAATCGCCATAAGCCTTCTTGAAAGTCCGGCCGGTATCAGAAATATCATCCACTAATAATATCTTCTTGTTTTTTAAATCTGGGTTGTAGCTAATTGTCTTTTTTATCACCGGCTGTTTTTTTGTTCCGCGATAACCATGATAACCGATGGTATAAAATTTTTTCTGGCCAATAATTTTACCAATCAGCGCTGCTAAGGGCACGCCGCCCAGACTAATGCCAACAATACAATTGTATTTATCCTTCGGGACAAGCCCAGCCAGTTTTTCCGCGTCTCTCTGAAATTGTCGCCAAGTATATTTTATTTTTTTCATAACATCCATTAAATCATCATATGCCGAATGCAATAAAAATTTAATGAGCGGAGAGGGAGGGATTCGCCCGCGACTAAAAATTTTTCCGTCGAAAAATTTTTGTCTGGGCACCGGCTCGTTAAAATTTTCTGCTGAAAATTTTAATTCCGCCGTTCGAATCCGCACCCTGCTCATTAAATTTCATCATACCAAAAGCGGTAAAAATTTAATGAGCGGAGAGGGAGGGATTCGAACCCTCGAGGCGGTTTGACCCGCCTAACAGATTAGCAATCTGCCGCTTTCGGCCTCTCAGCCACCTCTCCATATAAAAAATCTAACATTTTTATTGCCTTATCGTCAATTTAAAACTATCCGCGCGCTATGACTAGCCCCCAGATTTCTTTCGGCTTTAATTGCTTCAACGCCTGAGCGCATTCTTCCAATGTGGCGCCAGTCGTGGACACATCATCAATTAAAACAAAAATTTTATCGCGATAAAATTTATTTTCCTTAATAATATTTTTATTTAAAGAGAAAGCGCCGGCAATATTCCGGCGGCGGTTTTTTTCTTCCTTGATGCCCATCTGCGGGGAAGTGGGCCGGGCTCGTTTAATAATTTTATCATCAACTCGGCAATTAAAATAATTAGCAACCCGATTGGCCAAAAGCAGCGACTGATTAAAACCGCGCCAAGACAAACGGCGTGGATGCAACGGCACGGGCACAAAAATAAGTTCATCATTTTTAAAATTAAAAATCGGCAGATTTTCGAACTGAAAATATTTTAAAAATTCAATCATCAGCCAAGATAAAGGAACAGCCAGCTCGCGAATAAAGCGATACTTGAAATCATAAATTATTTGCCGCAACAATAAATTATTCCAATCGGAACAAACTAAAAGGCCAGTTAAAATGGAACGATTTTTTCTGCGGCATTTTTGGCAGATTCGCCCGTCAAACGACCGCGCATGGCAAACAAAACAATTAGCGCTTTTGAAAACAGGAATTTGCGCGAAACATTCCGGACAAATTAAAATTCCTTCTTGTCCGCAGCCAAGGCATTTTTTGGGAAAAAGAATATCAAGAAAAAAATTATATATATTATTTAAAATCATCTTCGTTCACGGCCATCGCAAGGCCAATATCCTGACAATAATTTACTATTAATAAACATCTATTTTTCTTTTCTCTTTTTTGTTTTTAGTTATTTCCAACCGGCGTAAAAAAAGCTCAACCTGATCTAGTTTATAAACTCGATAATTATTAATCGGATGCCGATAAGCCTTAAATTTTCCCGCCTTATCCCAATTTCGCAGTGTCAAGGGAGTGACATGTAAAAGTTTGGCTGTTTGTTTTATGGTTAAATAATTCGGCATAATTTTAATTTATTTTGACAAACGAGGACGATGCGTCCGCAAAGACATATCGTACGAGTGCCGTCAAAATACAAAATTTCTAAATTTTTTATTATTATTTATTAATGTTAATATATCCTTTTATTAATGTTTATTAATGTTATATATATTCTATCCCTATAAATAATTACGTCAAGCAAGCATTAATAAATTTAATAATATGTCTATCATTCAGATAAAATAAGGCGGAATAAATAAGCCATACAACACACACTCATGCAATCCTTGCTCGCCCCATCACGCGATATGCCGAATTAAAATTCATTAGATAATCGAAGGCCCTGTGCTGTCTGCCATGACTTTGTTAAAAAATAATTTTTGTTAAAGCTTAATTCCATATATCATAATATCACATTATAAACGATACGCCGATATTGGCCTATTTAAAGCTAAATATCGGCTCTGTGGATAAATACCCTTTACAGGCTTTTTATATATAACGTATAATCAAATTGACAGTAAGATAGATCTATCAACTTAATACTCTTACGCCGATATCGGGCCATTAAAAAATATTTGGATATCGGTGGGCTTTTTGTTTTTCCGAAAAATTTATATGCCGAATAAAAAAACAAAAAATTTACCACCGGTACCAGGCTTGATATCCCTTTCAGAAGCGGCGAAATTTTCGCCGTACACGGCGGAATATTTAGGCCTGCGCGCTCGCCAGGGAAAACTGAAAGCCACAAAACTTAATGGGGTTTGGCTGACGACACAAGAATGGTTGAATGAATATTTAAATAAAATACAACAAAAACCCCAAAAAAATTATCAGGCTGTTTTAAAAAAGACAGCTGCTCAAAAAGAACAAATTAATCAAAACTTCGTCTCTTTAAACGAAGCGGCAAAATCCAGTCCTTATTCGGCTGAGTACCTAGGCCTGCGCGCTCGCCAGGGAAAACTGAAAGCCACAAAACTTAATGGGGTTTGGCTGACGACACAAGAATGGTTGAATGAATATTTAGGACAAAATAAAAAACTGTCAATTGAGCATAAACAAAATCCGCCCCAATTAAAAATCCACCAACTAAATGAACAGCTTATTTCTGAAATTGATTTTCAATCTCCTCTCGCTAGGTATAGCCGCATGCTGATCACGCCGGCTTTGTTGACAAAAAATAGCAATATCAAAACCTCAAGATTATTCTATTCGTCAAAAATAATTACATCTCTATCGATAAAAACAGCCGCGGCGCCTTTCTATTTTTTAAAACAAATCGTAAATTTATTATTCGGCATATTAGCTTTCAGTGGCCAGACGCTAGAAATGCTTTCTGCTAAAACCCAAAAGAAATTACGCCACAAATGGACGGTTAATTATTTAAAATTAAAACAACTGACGAATAGTTTTAATAATGCGCCGGCAAAACTTTTTTTAAAAACTTCTTTGGCCATACTGTTGTTAACATTATGCGGAGCTTGGCTGTTGGGCAATTTGGAAACAACGGCCAAAATAGGCGAGGGGATAAAAAATAATTATTTGTCCGCGATTGAAACTTCTTCGCGCTTCACCGCTTCACTAGCTGAATTTTATAACCAGACCAGTTCGGCTATAAAAAATTATAGCCTTAATGGAGACCTTGACCGAAGCCGGACAATCGCCGCGAAAAAACTCAATGAAATTTCAGCGGTTAACTCTGATTTTTTAAATAGTTTTAAAGAACAATTAGCGTTAGATTTCAAATGCTTAAAAAATCAAATTTCCATAAAATCAACCGCGGCCGGTGAATTACTCAAAAAAGATATTGCTATTGCCCCTGATAATATTTCTTCTTGGCCAGAAAAAATCAGCGGGCTCTACGCGGCTATTAGCCAAAAAAACGAAAATGCAAAACAAACAGCTAGAAAAAATATCATCAGAAAATCGCGAGCCATCGCTTCGGCTATCAGTTCAATAAAATTAAACGGGGTCAAAAATATTCCCTCGCTGGCTTTTGACTCTTACTCATGGTTAAAAAATAAAACTGAATTAGGCGCCGCTAACGGCCTTGAAACAGCCGCGCAAAACTTACCGGTTTTAAAAAATAAATTATCCGATGCCCGATTTTACGGGATCGCTCTTTTGCATCAAAGCGGGACAAAACTGCAAAACAGCGCTGGTATTTTTGGCGGCACCGCCGAAGAATATTTTTCCTCAATCAGCGAATCGCTAAAAACTGGCTTTAATCTAACGATTAAAAAAATATCCTTTTTAAAAAATAATTTAATTGAAAAAATAAAAAATGTTTTTAGCAGCCGGAATCTGGCAATAAATTTCAAAGCACCAGTTTGCAAAATCGCTGAACCTTCTCCAGCTTTTACCGCTTCGCCCAGCCCGACTTTTACCCTTGCACCGGTGACAAACGAGAAAGAGACCGATCAAGAAAACATTGGGGGCGGAACCATCACCAAATATATCACCATCCAACAGCCGACCAAAGAAATAAAAACAATTGAAACAATTATCTATGAATTGCCAAAAACTAATTACGCCACGCCAAGCGATTTAGCGGCGTTAGAATCGCGGCTGCTCGGCATTATCAGCGGCATCAACACCGGCACTGGCCAAAGCGGGGCCTCATACGTCACTAATAATTTTTATTCCTGGGCGCCAGCACAAAAGATTGACAGTCTCAGCAACATAACTCTCAGCGGCTATTTTATTGTTAACGGCCTGCGCTGGCCATCATCCAGCGGCACTTCCGGACAAGTTTTAACCACTAATGGCAGCACGAATCTTTATTGGCAAGATATCTCTTTAAGCACGGCTGGCGGCTGGACGGACGACGGGACATTAGTGCGGCTAACCGATGCTTCTGACTTTGTCGGCATCGGCACCACCAGCCCCTATGCGAAATTATCCGTTGTCGGACCAGTCGTGGCCGAATATTTTCACGCGACATCAACCATCGCTACTTCCACTTTTGCCGGCGGATTACTGGCTGGAGACAATGGCTTGTATGTTTTGCAAAATGGCAATGTCGGAGTGGGCACCACTTCGCCAAGCTACAAGCTTGATGTTAATGGCATTATCAACGCCACTTCGCTGTATGTTAACGGCGCGCCATACATCGGCTCACAATGGACGACTTCTGGTTCGGATATTTATTATAACACCGGCAATGTCGGCATCGGCACCACGACGCCCCAATGGAAACTCCAGGTGGCTGGCACGACGCCTTCGCTGGCTCTCACTGATACTTCCGCTTTAGGCAACCAACAGCATTGGTTGATGACTTCTATGGGCGGTAATTTCTATATTGGCACCTCGTCTAATGCTTATGCTACTTCGTCGCCTTCGGCGTTGACGATTACTAATGCCGGAAATGTGGGGGTGGGAACAGTAAGTCCTAACTCTAAATTACAAGTTATGGGCACTCGTTCGGATCCCAGTTTAATTTATAATGCGTCATCAGTTGCTCTTATTGGCACTGACTATGTTTCTTTAGCAGTCACTACCCAAACAGCCAGTCCCTATACTATTTCCTTGCAAGGCCGCCATAGCACCACTAACCCGGGAGTAGGATATCCTATCGCTTTAAACCCGCTCGGCGGCAACGTCGGGATTGGAACAACAATTCCCTTAACAACGCTGCAAGTCGGGCTTGACGATGTTTCTGAACCCGCAACCCTTGGCTCGCTTACTCCTAAAATGATCATAATGGGGGCAGCAAATAACACAACTGAAGATAGCGTATTAAGATTAATCAGGCCTACAAATTCTGCTAATCTATATCCCGCTGCTGTTGACTTTAAAATGAGTTCTTATGGAGCCCTAGGTTCGCCATTTCTTCCAAAAACTCAATTAACAATAGGATTAAAAGCAAGCACCGGCTATGATACGGGGGATGTTGTAAATGTTATGACTTTAAGAGACAACGGCAACGTCGGCATCGGCACCACTTCGCCTTATGCAAGATTATCGGTTGGGGGTGAGAGTGCATTGGGAAATTCGGCGACAGCAGGTTACTTTGTAGCAACGAGCACCACGGCCACCTCAACTTTCGCAGGGGGTTTCACTGCCGGCACCAATGCCGGATTCGCAGTTAACGCGACGGCGGCGGCTAATAGCATGTATATTAATTCAGCAGGAAATGTGGGAATCGGGACGGCAGCGCCGGGAGCAAAACTAGAAATTACGGGAGATTTAACTCTTTCAAACGGAGCCACCAGAACAATTTCGGTCGGGAGCGGTTCAGGCAACGATTTAAAAATATCCGCAGGCAATAGGATTGGATCCGGCTCTGGAGGAAATTTATATTTAGATGCCGGCGAAAGCATTGAAACTGATCAGCCTAATGTTCTTATAGCAACTATAATTGAAGGCAACGTCGGTATCGGCACCACCACACCCCAATGGAAACTCCAAATTGCTGGTTCTACACCTTCAATAGCCCTGACTGATATGGCAGTCGGGTCTAACGGGCATTGGTTAATGACTTCCTCGGGCGGTAATTTTTATATTGGCACCTCATCCACTTCTTATATTACTTCTTCCCCTTCAGCCTTAACAATTACTAATGCCGGATACGTGGGTATTGGAACAACCACTCCTATGTCCGCACTGTCAATAAAATCAACCACCGCTAACCAACTGACCATTGCCTACAGCGACGCTAAATACGGCACCATCGGCACGGATTCTAGTGGTCTGATGACTATTGCCGGCAATCAAGGCGCAGGCGGCAATGTTTATGTTGACACCGGCTCAAACTTCGGCATCGGCACTTCCACTCCCGCTTCCGCTTTATCAATTATGGCCGGCGCCTCAGCTTCACCTTTATATATCGTTAACTCTTCCAACGCCGTTCTGGCCTATATGAACTCGGCCGGCGAATTAGGTATTGCCATGACTAATCCTTCCGTTGAACTGGACGTTACCGGCGATATTGAATATACCGGCACCATCACGGATGCTTCCGACGAACGGCTAAAAGAGAATATTACTTCATTAAACGGATCGCTGGATAAAATAATGCAGCTAGACAGCGTCTCTTTCAACATGATTGGCGACACCAGAACCCATCTTGGTTTTATCGCCCAAAATGTCCAAACAGTTTTCCCGGAAACCGTAAGCATTATTGATCCGATTAACGGTTATTTAGGTGTTGACTATACCCAGCTTATCGCGCCGACCATAAAAGCCCTGCAAGAACTCAATGCCTCCAGCTCGCCTTTATATCAAGGCATCAGCATCTCTTCTGGAATTTCCACCACTTCGCCATTTATGAATGTGGATATGCTGGGCAATATCGGCATCGGCACCTCATCGCCGAGCCATAAGCTGGAAGTCGCCGGCGATCTGGCCGCCTTGGGCTTCATTAATATTTCCGCCCGGGATACGAAAACAGATATAGAATATCTTAGCGACGCTGATTATGAAAAAGCGTTGGAAACCATTACTAATAATGTCAAAGTGGCAACTTATTCCTATAAATCCGATCCGGTTAACACAACTAGCGATCCCGTCGCCCAACGCCTCGGTCTCATTGCCGAAGAAGCGCCGCGGGAAATATTATCCGCCGACGGCCGGGGAATTGATTTATACAAAATGGCCAGCTTCACTTTAGCCGGAGTAAAAGCCGTTAATAAAAAAGTTGACGAATTTAAACTGGAGGTGGCCAGCCTGGAATCGCGAATTGAAGCGATAGAAAACAATCCAAATCTAACCGCGGCTTATTTGGGCGGGAAAGCGACCAACTTGGATTTGGCTTTAGAAACCGTCAGCGGCGAAGCTATTGAATTATCAACTGATTCCATTGCTTCTTTGGCCAACTCTCTGTTTTCTTCGGTGCTGAACGGCTTCCGGCAGCTCGGTATAGCCATTGAACAGGGAATGCTGAAAATCCAGAATATTATCGCCGACAGAGTCCAAACAAATAAAGTCGCCATTAATGTAACACCACCGAATAACGCCGCTGGCGAACATCAAGACCCGACTATCGGCGCCGGCCAGATTAATTTAGGCGAAAAAGATACTTATATTTTGAACAATCAGGTTTCTGGCACCGCTAAGATATTCATCACGCCAGAACAGCCGGTGGCGCTCGGCCTTTGCCAGCAAGTAGCGGAACGAGCCATTATTGATGGCAAAGACATGCTGCCTGGTTTCCGCGTCTGCTTGGCCGAACCAGCTACGGAAATAATCAGATTTAATTGGTGGATTATTGAAACCGTCACTGATAGCACTAGCTGGTCAAACACAACCAATAATCAGCCAAGCGGCGAAGCGCCGGTCGATATTTTACCGTCGCCATCCGCCTCGCCACAGCCGGAAGAAACGACAGCTCCTTTGCCGACCCCGTCGCCAGAAACGCCTGCTGAAACACCAACCGAGACACCTGTTGAAACTCCGGCGACGACTGATGCCAGTCAAAATGAACCAGCCCCCTCAGAAATACCCGTCCCGATTGCTTCAGAAACACCAACTCCCTTACCAGTTCCATCGCCAGAAACGCCTGCTGAAACACCAACAACAGCCGGTGCCAACCAAACCTAAAAAACATGGATAAAATAAACACGGAAGAAAAAAAAATAAAAACCCGAATAATTTCTTTGGTAACAAAGGATTTAATTTTTAGATTAACAACCCTGGCGTTAATTTTGCTTTTTCTTTTTCATTCGCGTTTTCCAGTGAGCATCCAGCCGGTGCTCGCCGCCACGCTCAATCCGGGCTCTAGTTTCACTGTCTGCACCGGACAATCGGCTCAACCGGCCTATACTACCGATGGCAATCCCAGCATTACGGTTTATTGGAGTTTCAGTTCAACTGCCGGCAATACACAAGTGGCTTATCGGGTCCAAATTGACAATGATCCTGCTTTTGGTTCAATTAATGTTGATTCAGCCTCGGTCGAAATCGCCGCGGCCCGTTCTTATTCTTACACCGGCACGTCAATAGTTTTCGGCACGCGCTATTACTGGCGGCTGCAAATTACCGACGATAACATGAGCACAACCGATTGGATTTCCGGCGATTCATTTATAACGAACAAACCCTCGCTTCGGCTCGATGGCGGCATCAAACTTGACGGGGGAGTCGTCTTAAAATAAACCCCCTGATTATTTGACTTCTTGTTATCACCATATTAAGATATTAAAACATCGCGAAATTTTTATGGAAAAAAAATCCGCCGCCGAAAAAATAAAACTTATTATTGATTTAAAAATATATCCGCTGGAAGCCGTTTACGGCGCGGCCTATGTTTTTGTTGACCGCGCTTATTTATTCTTAGAGCCGGCCGGCAACAATAAAGTCGCCATAACTTTCCAATTAAAATCCGGCGCCAACGGAAAACTGCCGGCCATCGCCGGAGAATTCAATAATGAACTATTAAATTATGCCTTCCGACTGAATCTCGCTAAAGAAAATAAAAAAATCCGCCAATATATTATTGAGCAGGCGCTTTTTGCCGCGGCTGAAACGCCAGCGGAAGAATTCTCCGCTTCCGGCCTCGGCTATGGAGAAGAGGATGACCCTCTGGGCATCGCTGTTCCCTGGGAGGAAAAATACGGGCTCGAAACTGAAAACAAAGAATCATTGCCGCTCAAAGCCGCGCCGGCCAGCGCCGCTTCAAAAAAAAATGGCATTAAAAAAACTCAAGTCAAAAGTAATCCTAAGAAAAAACAGCGGCCAAAAAATGAGAATTATTTTTAGTAAAAAATTTTATAACCCTCGAGCGATTAAATCAGCCGCCGCCGCCTTTGCCCGCTTGGCTGATTTTGATTTACTGGATAATAAACAAACCATAACGGTCATCTTAAAAAAGATTGATCAGGATGTAGCCGATATTATCGGCAATGAATTTGCCAATTATGCACTGGCAAAAATGAAAACGAGCGAATAAGCGCTGATGCCGACAATAAAATATGATATTTAAAAATATATGATGCCGATTGACCTGAAAAAAATAAAATACAAAGAACTTGGTTTTTTCCGGTTTAAAAAATTTGCCGGGCGCTACCTGCTGACGAATGAAGAAGGCGGGCATATTTTTTTAACGACAGCGGATTTTCACCGATTTCTCACCGGCCAACTTGATAAAAATAGCCCCGTCGGCCTTAAATTGATGGAGCAAAATTTCTTTAAAAAAAAATTGAATTTATCTCATGTAGCCCAAACCTACCGCCGCAAAAAAAGCTTTCTTTTCTCCGGCCCCAGTCTCCATATATTAGTCGTGACCCTGCGGTGCAATCACCGCTGCATTTATTGCCACGCTTCAGCCAAAAAAACAACCGATGGCTTAAATTGGGATATGACACCCCAACCCGCCCGCCAGTCGCTGGATATTATTTTCAAAACCACCAGCCCCACAGTCATTATTGAATTTCAAGGCGGCGAACCACTGCTCAACTGGCCGGTGATAGAATTAGTCGTCAAAGAGGCAAAAGCCAAAGCCAAAAAAACCGGTAAAAATTTAGAATTGCGCCTGGTTTCTAATTTTAGCTTGTTGGATGATGTTAAATATCATTTTTTGCTTAAAAATAAAGTCAGCCTCTGCACTTCGCTGGATGGCCCCCAGAAAGTCCATGACCAAAACCGCGTTTTGATTGATCGCCAGACGGGCGGCAGTCATCGCCAGGTAATCAAATGGCTCAAACGCTCCCATCGCGATTATCCCCAGCTGCTCAAAAAAGGCTATATTTGGCAAACAGCCGCCATCATTACCGTCAGCCGTTTTTCCCTGCCTTATTACCGGGAAATAATTGATGAATACGTGAAATTGGGCTTCAATAATATTTTCTTGCGGCCACTGGATCCTTTTGGCCTGTCAAAGAAAATCTGGAATAAAATCGGCTACAACACGCGTGATTTTATTAATTTTTACCGCCGATCGCTTGATTATATTATCGACTTGAATCTCAAAGGAATAAAATTTGAAGAACGCTTCACTAAATATTTTTTAACAAAAATCCTGACCGACAAAGATTTAAATATGGTTGATTGGCGCTCGCCCTGCGGCGCGGGCCTGGGGCAAT
>CAZNNV010000008.1:0-1639 GCA_964574515.1 uncultured Candidatus Saccharibacteria bacterium | reverse complement strand
TATAATTATAATGGCGATGTTTATACTTGTGACGAAGGCCGTATGCTTTCCATGACCGGCGATGAAAATTTCCGCTTGGGCAATGTCGCGCAAAAAACTTATAAAGAACTGGTCAGCCATCCGGTCGTGCGGACGACTTGTTCCGCTTCTTGCTTGATTGGTCTGCCCGGCTGCCACGACTGCGCCTACGAACCCTATTGCGGAGTTTGCCCGATTTATAACTATGTTGAACAAAAAAATATTTTTGGCCAAATGCCGAATAACGATCGCTGCCGCCTCAGCCGGGCAATTCTAGATTATATTTTTAAAAAATTGGAAGATCCGAAAAGCCGCCAAGTTTTTCTTGATTGGCTGGATGTTAAAAAATCCTGAACCGATTGCAAATGCCCGGCTTGTGGATAAGAATCGTTCAATGTCCGTCAGTTTCATGATAGAATTCATCTAAAGACATGAAAAAAATAAAAAAAGTCCTGCCTGAAATCAAAAAAGACATCCGGGCATTTCTAAATAGTGAAGAGGGCCGGGTTAATAAAAAAAGCATCGCCAAAATATCGCTTAGTGTTATGGCTTTAGGCGCGAGTTTAACGGCTTTTATGAAAACTGATTTGGCTTCAGCTGCCTGTTTTCATGCTTCCCATGGTTCTCATGCTTCTCATGGCTCCCATGCTTCCCATGCTTCCCATGCTTCTCATGCTTCCCACGGCTCTCATGCTTCCCATGCTTCTCATGCTTCTCATGCTTCTCACGGCTCCCATGCTTCTCATGCTTCTCACGCTTCCCATGCTTCTCATGCTTCTCATGCTTCTCACGGCTCACATGCTTCTCATGCTTCTCATGCTTCGCACTCCTCTCATGGCTCACATGCTTCGCACTCCTCTCATGGCTCACATGCTTCGCACTCCTCATATTAAAATATAATCATTTTAAAAATAAAAAATACCCCGCTAAATAACAACGGGGTATTTTTTATTTAAATAGTTAAATGATATAATCCAAAAAAATTTTCCTGTCAGCTAAACGTTCAATTTCTTCTAAATCATGGGAAATAAGCAAAAGGGCAGTACGAGTTTTGCGACAAATACTTTCCAAATCGCGGTAAAGTCCGGTTTTGCTTTTGATATCCAGAGAAGCAAAAGCTTCATCTAAAATAATCAAACGCGGCGCTAGCGCTAACGCCCTAATCAGCGCCAGACGCTTTTTCATACCGCCGGAAAGTTGATAAGGATAAAAGTTGCCGCAAGAGCCGAGACCGGCTAGATCCAACCAATCGGCAATTTGGCGATCATTCGGCTCCGACATCACAAAAGACAAATGCCGCCGAACGGTTTGCCAAGGAAAAAGATCCGACTCCTGGCTAATAAGAATAATATCGCGGTTCGGCCGACCGGTAATTTCTTGGCCAGCCATGACAATCCGGCCATGGCTTGGCCTGAGATGTCCAGCAATGATTTTAGCTAGAGTAGTCTTGCCGCAGCCGGATGGCCCGGATAAACCAATGCATTCATTGGGTTTAATTTCAAAAGAAACCGGCGAAAAAATCGGCCCAACCGCGCGATCGTATTGATGAGTAACTAAATCAATTTTTATCATATGATTAAGTTATTCTTTCCTGCTAATGACCGCTCATGCCAGGGAATAA
>CAZNNV010000007.1:4383-16573 GCA_964574515.1 uncultured Candidatus Saccharibacteria bacterium | reverse complement strand
CGGATAATGTCGTTTTGGATTTTACCGATTTCTTTTATTTCTAAATTAACCCGGAAGCCGATTTTTTCCCATTGGCTTTTTATCAGTTGGGCGGTTTGGGCTAGTTCCGGCCAATCGGCAGTAGTCAGGGTTATTTCTAATTTTTGGTCATTCTTTTCTAGGAAACCGTCATTGTCGGCATCTTTCCAGCCAGCGGCGTCTAAAAGATTTTTAGCTTGGTCTAAATTAAAATCATATTTTTTAATTTGGTCGGAATAGCCGGTCATGCCGGGCAAAAAGGATGAATTTATTTCTTGCCCATAGCCAGATAAAATATTTTCTATCATTTCCTTTTTATTGGTTGCATAGGCCAGGGCTTGCCGGATATTTTTATCCGTCAGGATAGCATTCTGGCTTTCATTGAAAAAAATGGCGAAATATCTCGGTAACTGCAGCGAATAAATATTAAAGCTGGGGAAATCAGTTTTAATATTTTTAGCTTGGCCCGATGAAATGGAATTAATACCCGTGATTTCTCCGTTCTTTAAAGCATTCAGGGCTAATTCTTCAGAAGAATAAAATTGGAAAATTATTTTATCAATATTAGCCCGATTGCCATAATATTTATCAAATGAAATCAGTTCCGCATTTTTAATGTTGCCGTCCTTATCTTTTTGAAGCTTGGAAAATTTATACGGGCCGGAACCGATAGGCTTTAAATTCAACTCCGTCAGAGCGAAAGCCGCAGGGCTGATTGATTCCCAGAGGTGCTTAGGCAGAATGCCGAAATTAAGATTGTGCGGAAAAGGGCTATAGGCATTTTTTATCTTAAAGCGGATAGTTTTTTCGTCTATTTTTTCAAATTCAACTCCTTGCCAATTAAGCCGCAAAGGACTTTTGTATTCCGGATTTTGAATTATTTGAAGCGTGAAAATAACGTCATCAATAGTTAGGTCCTTGCCGTCGTGCCATTTAAGATTGTCTTTTAATATAACATCGTAGATTTTGCCATTGTCGCCAATTTTATATTCTTGGGCCAGGTCGGAAACTAATTCGCCTTGGCCGTTATATTTTAATAGGCCGGAAAAAATTAAAGCGCAAAGGTCGCGGTCTGCGTCTTTTAGTTGTGATAGCGTCGGATTAAGAAAACGGGGAGAGCCAATGAAGCCCTCGGTATAGGTTCCGCCCCGGGCCGGTTCAATTCGGGAATGGTTTAAATAGAAACGCGCGCCTAGCATTATTAATCCTGTTAGCGCGATAATCAAAAAAACACTGAGGGTATATTTTTCTTTTTTGCTGGCAACATTAAAAAATTGGCCCCATTGTTTTTTTGTCGGCCAAACGAAATTACGCCAAAAATTATTAATTTTTTCCAATAGAGTGCTAATATTTTTGAATTATTTTGACCAACGGGGACGATATGTCCGCTTAAGACAGGCACATCGTCCGAGCACCGTCAAAATATAGGATTTTATATCCTCTATTTGATAATAATTGACGCCACGGCGGCGACAATAAAAATAATAGAGAGGATGATGATAGCGGCGAATAAAACCTTTTCAAAGCCGCGTTTTGTATAATAAGAAGCACTGCTGCCGCCGGTAATGGCGGAAGAGCCGGCGCCGCGTTGCTGGAGCAGAATGCAGACAACCAATAAAGCAGAAACAATAATTTGGACAATAGAAATGATGTTTGATAAATTCATTGTTTTTTGAATATACTCTTAATTTTCTTTTTTAGGTTCTTTTATTAAAGTCGCTATCAGCCAGTTTGTCAAGCTAATAATAATTGTGCCCCATAAATACGCTTTAAAGCCGACGATGATTAAATCAGGGAAAAATTTAGTCATCAGCCATAATATTAAAATATTAATAATAATTGAGAATAATCCTAGGCTGACGATGATAAGCGGTATAGAAATTAATTTTAATAGCGGTTTGAGAAAAAGATTAAAAACTGTTAGAATCGATCCGGCGATCAGCAGTATTTTCCAGTCTTGGGTAAAACTAAAATTTGGCACGAAACGCGCGGCCAAATAAAGAGCCAGGCTATTGCCTAAAATTCTAGTAATTAAACGGAGAATCATTTAAATATATGGTAGCAAAAAAGCAGGAGGCGGTCAATGATTGTGCCTTTTAGTTTTGATAATCTTCTGCAGGGTCAAGACGCTTTTGCCGCTAACTTTCATTTTCGGCTTTTTTTTCTTTTGCCGCTGTTTAGCTTTTTTCTCTAGTTGTTTTTGAATTTGTTCGGTGTTGATAACCATATCTATAGTATAACCTAAAAAGGTTGTCTGAAAAATAGTCTGATGATACACTAAGAAGCAAGAAAATGATTGAAAGTACCTAAAATATTTATATAAGGAGAGAGGCAATGAAAAAAAAGAAGACATTAAGGGGTTTGTTCGATGAACTTTTTGATCTTTTTATTATTAAAATAACCGATAAAGAATCCACGGTTTTTTATTGTCAAGGATTAAGGCGCATTATGGGCAAGCAATTCAGAAAAAGCCCGCAACATGTCAAGACCGAAAGGGAGTTAAAGGCATTATTAATTATTGCCACTGGTCTTCGGGGTAAAATTGTCTGGCGAATGAAGATTAGAAAGGATACCAAAGAGATGCCCTTGAATAATTTCATCGCATGGATAAAAACTCATTATTATATCCATGGAGACAACTTTGTAGAGTTAAGAGAAGATAGGTTATCTCCGGTCGATATCACACCTAAAATATATCAACAGGTATACAAGAGATGGTTGCGCCTGGATGAGGGAAAAGAATTTATTAAATTTTATAAACCCAATAAGGATACAATTGGTTTGAATGTCAGCCAGTTTGACCAGCGGGCGCCCTGGGAAAGGTCGGTTAACTTGCGGGGATTACGAAAGCGGGGGTCGCAGATATGCAGATAACTAAGAAGTTCTTTATGAAGGAGGTGAGTGAAATATGCAGATAATTTTATCTGATCCAAACAGAAGGTCGCGATGGGGACAGTCGGACTTTACGATTTGGGCTCCACCGAATATTTTGACCCAAGAGTACGCGGACAATTTTGTTTCTTTGTTGAGAATAATATCTCAAATGACTGTCCGTTCAGAATATATTTCGCTGGCGGACGTCAGGTCTTATCTCATCCAAATATTTTTTTCCGACAGGCCAATTCAAAGTTTTGATGAGGCCTATGCCTATTTTATGTCGGAAATCAGCGGAAATCTCCAAAATCCGGGCAAGGTAGAAGAGAAGATTCGTTCCGACATGGAGGAATCATGGGGGAAGATTGACGCCTTCCATGAAAGAGAATTCAGGAATATGATGGAACCTTTCCTGGATGCGCGATATTAATCAATAGCGGCGAGCTCGCAAGAGCTCGCCTAATTTTTTTATCGGTTTGACTTTTTTAAATATTTTTGATATGCTTTTGTTAATATAAAATATATGGAATTTGCGATTATTAAGACCGGCGGCAAGCAGTATAAAGTTGCGCCCGGGCAAAAATTGAAAATTGAAAAAATTGACGGGGCTCTAGGCGCCGAAGTTTTTTTTGACCAGGTGTTGTTGGTGGGCAAAGGAGAGCAGGCGGATATCGGCAAACCTATAATAAGCGGCGCTAAGGCCATCGGTAAAATCCTAAAACAAGATCGGGCTAAGAAGGTAACCGTCATGAAGTATAAATCTAAAAAACGTTATTCAGTCAAGCGCGGCCATCGCCAGCCGTATACACTGATTGAGATAACTAATATAGAGAATAAATAAAAACTGCCCTTGATGAATTCAGGGCGGTTTTTTTATTGGGTTGTGGATAAAGTATCGATTATTGATTATTGATTGTGTGCTATACTTATTTAATCAAATAATTATTTTAAAAAACCCGAAAGCCTGATAATACATGACAGGATTATCAGCGCGGGCAAATAAATATTATGGAGATAAATATAATAGAAAAAAATGGTTATGGAGGGGTAAATAGCAAGGTGGAAGCGAACGGCAAGATGTCGGTTTTAGCCGAAAAAATCATTAAATGGGGCATCTATGTTTTTGTTTTTTTATTGCCTTTATTTTTCTTGCCTTTTAATTCAAGCATACTGGAAGTTAATAAGCAGGTGCTGATCATAGCTTTCGCTTTATTTTTTTTAATTGTTTGGATTGGGAAAATTATTTCTCAAGGCCGCCTGGAGTTTAAAAAAAGCTTTGTCAATATTGCTGTCATTTTATTTTTATCTTTTTATCTAGTCAGCAGCTTATTGTCAAAGAATATCTATCAAGCCATGGTGGGTTTTGGCGGCGGCGTGGCTGAATCCTTCTCTGTCGTTGTCGCTTTGGCTATTATTTTCTTCGCTTTAGCTAATAATTTAAGGGATAAAAAAGGAAT
Source organism: uncultured Candidatus Saccharibacteria bacterium (assembly GCA_964574515.1). GTDB lineage: Bacteria > Patescibacteriota > Minisyncoccia > Portnoybacterales > GWB1-42-6 > CAZNNV01. The sequence goes on along the minus strand of CAZNNV010000007.1, from coordinate 12,224 downwards.
TTCCAACGCACTTTTTGCTTTAGTGCTCAGTGGCCTGGTGGTGGCTATTTTGACCATTTTGCAATTAGCCGGTAAATTTATTTTGCCTTGGGATTTTACCCAGACGGCTACTTTCAACACCATTGGTTCTATTAATTCGGTAGAGATATTTTTAGCCAGTTTATTAGTTTTAAGTTCTGTTTTATTCGCGCAAACGAATGTGGCCCGCTGGCGGCAGGTTTTTTATGGTTTTGCGGCCATCCTGTTTTTATTCATGATGCTTTCTATCAATTTTACCAATGTTTGGTGGGCATTGCTTTTAGCCGCGATAATCATAATTTCATTAGGCATTATGAATCGCGAACAAATGAATCAGTACCGCTTGATTTTGCCGATGGTGATCCTGGCTTTCTCTATTATAATGTTATTGATTCAGCCGAACTTTTTTAAGTGGTCAGCCATTCCGGCGGAAGTCTCTCCTTCTTTTGACGCGACTTATAATATTGACAAAGAGGTTTTAAGGGGTAAATTATTTTTTGGTTCGGGTCCCGGCAGTTTTGCTTATAATTATGGCTTATACCGCTCGCAGGATTTAAACCAGACGCAGTTTTGGAACATTAAATTTAACAGCGGTATTTCAAAAATTTTCAGCCAGCCAGCCACGCTGGGAATTTTCGGTTGGTTGACTTGGGTGTTGATGGTCGTCGGATTCGCGATTTATGGTTTCATTAAATTAATTAGGAAACGCGGTTCAGCCTGGGTTTTAAGTTTGGGTATTTTTTCCGCTTGGTTGCTGCTTGCTTTTTTGCAATTTATTTATTCAACCAATTTAACGTTGGAGGCAGCATTTTGGATAATGCTGGCTTTGTCGGTGTTGTCTCTAAAATTTTTAGACAGAGGCGATGAGCCGCAAACGGCTTCAGGGGAGGCGGGAATGGCTTATGTTGACGGCAATAATGTTTTGGTGCAGTTTGAAAAAAACTCGCCGATGGCGTCTATTTTTTCTTTTGTCTTTGTTGTGGTTTTGGTTTTAACTATCAGCGTTTTCTATTTGGGTGGGACATATTGGTTTGCTGATGTTCTCTATCAGAGAGGATTAGTTACCGCCGCTGCTAACAATTTAGAAGGCAGTTCAACATTAATCAGTAGGGCTGTCACTTATAATCCTTACAACGAATTATATTTAAGAACTCTTTCTCAGGTTGCTTTGTTGAAAGTTAACGCGGAGTTGGCCAAGCCGCAAAGCGCGGATAGGGACAGGGCCGCCCAGAATTTAATTGCTTCAGCGACTAATTTAGCCAAGCGTTCAACCGAGTTGGCTCCTCTAAGCGTTGATAATTGGATTCAGCGCGCCTATATTTATCGAGCGATTATGCCTATATTGCCAGCTAACGGAGGCGCCGATCAATGGGCGATTGATTCATATAATGAAGCAATAAAGCTTGAGCCGAAAAATCCGTATTATTATTGGGAGCTTGGCCGAACATATGCATTAGCAGTTGACTTATTAACTCCGGGTGCCAGCGGCGATAAAGACAAAATTGCCAAGATTCAGGATTATGTCGCTAAAGCTGAGGAGGCTTTTAAAAAGGCGCTGGAAGTTAAGAGCGATTACGCGCCAGCCGCTTTTAATCTAGCTTTGATCTATAATCTTCAGGGCCGGATTGATGAGGGGATAAAGGAAATGAGCGCGGCCCAAACTTATAGCCCGGAAGATATTGGCATTACTTTTCAGCTGGGTCTGCTTTATTATAAAAAAGCTGACTGGGAAAACGCTAGAATCCAATTTGAGCGGGCAATCAATTTAGATACCAGTTATTCAAACGCCCGTTATTTTTTGGGATTAATCTATGACAAATTGGGCAATAAGGCCGCGGCGATTGAGCAATTTAAAAAGGTGGAAGAATTAAATCCGGAAAATCAAGAAGTAAAAACTATTATAGCTAATTTACAAGCCGGCCGGCCGGCTATTGCTGAAATGCCGCAACAGCCATCAGACTTGCCGATTAGCGATAAACAGCCGCAAAATAATCCATTGCAATAATGATTATACTAATAGTTCGTTAGCCATTAGATTTGTAATTTATAAGTAAAAACCCCTGGTTAATACCAGGGGTTTTTAAAAATAATTAAATGATAATTTTTTTAGTGCCTAAATTTCAGGGCATTGATTAGGGTTGTCTCGTCTGTATATTCCAGATCGCTGCCAGTGGACAAGCCGCGGTTTAATTTGGTGATTTTTATATTAAATGGTTTCAGCAGCCGTTCAAGATATAAAGCTGTGATGTCGCCCTCAACTGTCGGATTGAGTGCTAAAATTATTTCCAGTTGGTCGGTAGGCATATTAGCTGTTATTTTTTTTGCCCGCGTTAATAGTTCTTTGATACGGAGGCGGTCAGGCGTAATGCCGTCAGGCGGCGAAATTAAGCCGCCTAAGACATGATAAACGCCGTTAAATTGATGGGTGCGTTCTAGGGGCAAAATGTCAAAAACATCTTCTACCACGCAAATTAAATTTTGCCGCCTTTTTTTGTCAGAGCAAATGGTACAAAAATTTTCTTGGGTTGTCAGGTTAAAACATTGCGGACAGGTTTTTGTCTGAGTTTTAATTATAGAAATAGCATTGGCTAAATCGGCTAAGTCATTTTGTGGCTGATTAAGCAGCCAAAAAGCCAGCCGGGTGGCGGAGCGTTGGCCAAAACCGGGTAGTTTTGATAGGCGGTCAATGAGATTTTTTAGAGGCGGGGGGAGCATAAGATTTGTAAAATCAATAATGATTCGTGATTTAGTAGAGTTTTATTCAAAGTGTTTTTCCAGATTTTTAAATGATGCCGAGACCTCATTAAAATATAATTCTACTTTGCCAATAGGGCCGTTGCGGTGTTTAGCAATAATAATATCAGCAATATGCGGCCGCGGTGAGTCCTTTTTTGCTTTATCTTCGCGGTAAATAAACATCACTACATCCGCGTCTTGTTCAATGGAACCGGATTCGCGCAAGTCTGCCAGGCGCGGCATTTGATCGGGCCGGCTTTCCACGGCGCGGGAAAGTTGTGATAGTGCTAGTACTGGCACTTCCAGTTCTCTAGCCAAACCCTTGAGTGAACGGGAAATTTCAGTAATTTGTTGAACCATATTGTCAGAATTAGTTCGCGGTTGGATAAGTTGCAAATAGTCAACAACAATTAAGCCTAGGCCATGCTGGGCCTGAAGGCGCCGGCCCATCGTGCGCATTTGAAGTACAGATGGCGAAGGTGCATCGTCAATAAAAATCGGCGCAGTAGATAAATCTGACATGGCTTCTTGGAGACGCGAGAAATCATTATCTAGGCCATCCGAAGAAAGTTTGCCGGTGCGCAAGCGCCACAAATCAACATTGGCTTGGGCGGCTAATAAGCGGTCAACGACATCATGACGTGACATTTCCAGCGAAAATAAGCCGACCGGCTTATTTTCTTTAATAGCTGCGTGGCGGCAAATATCAATTGCCAATGAAGTTTTACCGAGTGATGGTCGCGCCGCTAAAATAACTAAATCTGATTTTTGCAGACCGGCTAAAATATTGTCTAAATCAAGAAAACCGGTAGACAGACCGCGTAAGCCGCCGCCTTCTTTATGGACTTTGTCTATGCGTTCAAACGCTTCTTCTAGCGTGTTTTTGACCGGCATAAATTCCTGTGAGAGCGAACGTTGAGAGATACTGAAAATTAACTGTTCGGCTTCATCTAGGACATTTTCAATTTCTTCATTTTCTTTAAAGCCGATTTCAGAAATATGTTCGGCGGCTTCAATTAAATCACGCAGGACTTTTTTGCGGTGGACAATTTTAGCATAATGCAAAATATGGGCGGCCGAAGGCACGCTATTAACTAAAGTTGTCAGATAGGCCGGTCCGCCAGTCTCATCTAATTTATTTTTTTCTTCCAGGCGGTTATTTAAGCTCAATAAATCAATTGGCTCGTTGCGGTCATAGAGCTCAATCATTGTTTCAAAAATAATATTGTGCGCCGAACGGTAAAAATCGCCGGTTAGCAGAATATCAGCGACCCGCGTAATGGCGTTTTTATCCAACATCAAACAGCCGAGCACTGATTGTTCGGCTTCGATATTTTGCGGTGGGAGTTTGGGGTTGGAATTCTGTGGAGGCATTAATTCAGTATATCATTATCCGATTGCTTGGCAACCGGATTGGTTTGGGGATTTTTTGTGGATATGATTTTATTTTGACTTCTGGTTAATTTTATGGTTAATTAAACGCATAGACAGTCCTTAAAATTATGAATAAAAAATAGACTTTTGGGGTCTAAACAAATAAAAAAGGGGGGGTGAGAGAATTGGAAAAAAGGATTATTAAATTGCTTTTGGTTGATGGCCATAATTTATTCAGAGAGGTTTTAAAAGAGGCGATCGAATCTACGTTTGAAGAGTTGGGGGGCTCTTCTGAGTTACAGGTAGTTCAAAAAAGCAATGGTTTAGAGGCTAAAAAGGCTATTCTTGAAGGGCTTTGTCCGGATGTTGTCATGGCTGACAACCAAATGCCCGAGCTAAGCGGAATGGGGTTGATCGAATTTATCGTGTCTCGCGGCGATATTAAACACATTTTTCTTCTAACCTTATATGATTCGGAGGAATTAAGCCTTGAAGTGGGAATAAGGGGGGCGAAGGTTATTTCTAAGTTCAGTATCAGCGGAAGGGAGGAGTTGAAGAAATTCGTTGAATTTTTAGCCAGCTTATAACAAAAGGCGGCAACTTGGAATTCTATTAGAAATTTAAACGAAAAGGGGTGAGAAAATTGGAAAGAGACGATAGGAAAAAGATTTTATTAGTCGATGGGAGGCCCAGCCAAGAAGATTGTTTTAGGCTGGTTACGGCTGGAGAAATATATGACTCGCCGGATTTCGTGGTATGCGAGGTAAAAAGCCAAGATCTTCTTGCGGAATTAAACATGAAATCTATTTTAGACTTGGCTCCGCACATCATGTTAGTCAGTATTAATCGGCCAAGTGAGATCGACCATAAATTAGTAGGGTGTCTCCGGGAACTTTTGCCATTAACCCCATTGGTTATACTTTTTTACAAAAAAGATTATCGTGCTAACGAAGAGGTGGCCATAACCTATGGGCTGACATATTTATTTCGGACGGAGGCGTGGGAGAAAGAAGTTGTTTTATCATTATCAAGCTAAAAAGGCGGCAGTTCGGTTTTGCCCGATGGGCTTTACCGAACTGCCGCCTCGTTTTTTATCTAATTTTTTACCTCTTTATTTTTATTTTTAGCCCTTTATCCGTATCTTCCACAATCCAGCCTTGTTCTTCAATCTGGGCGCGCAGAGAGTCGGCTTTGGCCCAATCCTTTTTTTGCCGCGCCAGCTCTCGCTCTGCGGCGAGTTTTTTTATCTCGCCCGGCGGTTCTATTTTTTTAACCTTATCTAAATTTAACCCTAAAATTTTATCAAATTTTAAAATCAAGCGGCGTTTTGCTGGTGCAGGAATCTCTTGGTCATCAAGCAACTGCCACAAAACGCTTAATGCTTTGGGCGTGTCCAGATCGTCGTTGACAGCAGTTAAAAAATTATTGTCGTATTCCTCTATCTTTTTTAAAATTTTTCTGGTTTTTTTACTTCTAATGCCTAAAATCCCAAGTAAACCAGCAAAGCGCCAATCGGAATTATTAGCCGTATTTAAATCGGTCATTGTCTCGTATAAATTATTAAGAGCGGTTTGCGTGGCCGATAATGATTTCCAAACTAAGTTTAACTTTGAGCGGTAGTGGGCGGTTAATAATAAATAACGATAGGCGAGCGGATTAAAAGTTTTAGCTAAGTTATCCAGCGTCAAAAAATCTTCGGCGGATTTAGCCATTTTTTCTCCGTCTACTACTAAGAAATTATTATGCAGCCAAAAACGCGCCGGTATTTTGCCGAAGGCGGCCTGTGATTGGGCGATTTCGTTAGTGTGGTGGACGGGGATATGGTCAATGCCGCCGCAATGAATATCAAATTGGTCGCTAAGATATTTATGGGACATAGCTGAACATTCTAAATGCCAGCCTGGAAAGCCGACACCCCAAGGCGAATGCCATTCTTGCTGCCTTTTCGCTCCTTTTGGAGTAAATTTCCAAAGGGCAAAGTCGGTTATATTTTTTTTACCAGGGACGGTCTCTACTCGCGCGCCGGCGCGTAATCCGGTGATATCCAGGCGCGCCAAATAGCCATAATCTTTGTCTTTGCTCGTATCAAAATAGATGCCGTCTTCTATTCTATAAGCATAGCCCTTTTTTTCTAAAATTTTTATTAGGCTGATTTGTTCTTTGATATGTTCGCTGGCGCGGCAAAGCACATCTGGCATTTTAATATTGAGTGTCTTTAAATTATTTTTAAATACCGCAGTATAGAAATCGGCGATTTGTTTTGGTGTTTTGCCTTCTCTTTTGGCACCTTTTTCTATCTTGTCTTCGCCGGTATCAGCATCGGAGGTTAAGTGGCCGACGTCGGTTATATTCATGATATGGCGGATTTGATAACCATTGTATTCCAGTACCCGGCGTAAAATATCTTCAAAAACATAAGAACGCAGGTTGCCGATGTGGGGATAATTATAAACCGTCGGGCCGCAAGCATAAAAACCCACTTTATTTTTAACTAATGGTTTAAATTCTTCTTTTTGGCGCGTGAGGGTATTATAAAAATAGATAGGTTTTATAGCCATTTTTTCTTTTTAAATAGTGCCGTGATAATGATTACAACAAACAACATAATGCCGCTGATAATCCAGATGCCAAAAGAATGTTGGATAAAGAGTAAATTTTCCACCGGTTTCATAGAAAAAAATCCGGCGATAAAAGTCAGCGAGAATAGAAGAATGGAAAAATAAGTCAGTGTGTGCATGACGCTGTTGATTTGATAGGAAAGAAGATTGCTGTTGGTTTTTTCAATGGCCTCAATCATTTCTTTGTGGTTTTCCAGCGTGTTCCAGACCCGGATTTCCGAGCCGACGACTTCTTGGGAAATGATATCTAATTCTTCGCGCTGGAAAAAACGGCCGGCTTTTTTAGCTAAAATTTCCAGCACTGAACGCTGGGGCTTAATGGTGCGGCGAAAATCGATAATGTCGCGTTTTAGAATGGCTATTTCTTTCAGCATTTCCCGCTCCTTGCCTTCAAAAACCTGTTCTTCAATATCTTCTATTTTTTCATGGATATGATCAAGCATGGGCAGGCAATGGTCAATCAATTTGTCTAAAATAATAAAAAGCAAAAAACCAGAACTTTTCATATATTCTTTCTGCAGAAGCGGATTTTCCTGTATTTGGGAAAAAAGTTCTTCTAATTTCGGGTTGACTTGCTGATAGACGGTAATGACTTTATTTTTGGTTATGATAAAATCAATTTCAGTCGGAATAGTTTGAAAATTTGCTTCATTAAAAACCGGAAAATGGATAACTAAAAAAATATATTCATCATATTCATCAATTTGGGCGCGTTTGTTAAATCCGGCTAATTCTTTCAGGACTATTTGGCCAAGATTCATTTCTTTTTCCAGAAAATTAAGGTCTTCAAATTCCGGATTATTTAAATTTACCCAGCTGACGCCGTTTAAATCAATTGATTTCATATTTTTTTTGGAGGATTTAGCTTTTATTTATTATACCATAATCCCCAGCTTGACAACAATCAGAGTGGGGATTAAGATATTAGCAGTCATTGGTTGAGAGTGCTAAATAAATGCGGAGAATATTATGGAAAAACGCCAGAGGAAAATTTTAAATTCCATTATTAAAGAATATCAGCGCACCGGCCAGCCGGTTTCTTCGCAGTCTTTATTGGAGAGATTTGTTTTTAATTTTAGCCCAGCAACAATGCGC
>CAZNNV010000007.1:3166-4373 GCA_964574515.1 uncultured Candidatus Saccharibacteria bacterium | reverse complement strand
TGGATGAAACTGGTTTTTTAGAGCAGCCGCACACTTCTGCCGGCCGGGTGCCGACAGATAAGGCCTATCGGTTGTTTATTGACGAGTTGGAAGGAGAGGCGCCTACTTCGAGTGAAAGAGAGCAGGTTTGGCGGCGGATGGAGCAGTTGCGCCAGGAGTCACTTCATGAAATGGCGCAATTTTTAGCTGATTGTTCCCATAATATTGGTTTATCCGGGGTTTTTGGGCGCACCACCGATTTTCATGAAGCCGGCTGGCGCTGGCTGGCCGAAGAACCGGAGTTTGATGGTGATAATTTAAAAAATATTTTAAAATGTTTTGATTCGTTAGACGACGATTTTAATGAATTTTTTAGCGATTTAGACGAAGATGTGGAAATTTTTATCGGACAAGAGAATCCGATAAAATATTTACGCGACTACAGTCTGGTGATAACTGGTTTTACACAAGATGATAGTCGCGGCATCTTGGGAATTTTAGGCCCGAAGAGGATGAATTACCAAAAAAATAGATTTGTTTTAAAAGAAGTAAAGAAAAAAATTAAAAAATAGAAGGTGTTAAAATAAAATTATGATAAAAGATAATAACGAGCCGGAAATTATCAATGAAGAGGATAGCAATGAGGTTGATAATAAAATAAAAAAAATAAAGGAAAAATTAGAAGCATGCCAAAAAGAAAAAGCCGAATATTTGGCCGGCTGGCAGCGTTCTCAAGCGGATTTTATTAATTATAAGCGGCGGCAGGAAGAACAGCTGGCGGAATGGTCAAAGATGTTCGGTGCGGGGTTGGTGGCGGATTTATTGCCGGTGCTGGATACTTTAGATGCATCAATAAAAAATGGCGGTGATGACGGTTTGAAAGCAATGCGCGAGCAATTGTTTAAAGTTTTACAGGGTCATGGGTTACAAGAGATAAAATCTGTTGGCGAAAAATTTAATCCGGAATGGCACGAGGCGATAGAAGCGGTGGCAGGTGAAGAGCCGGGTGTGGTGGTAGAAGAAATTCAAAAAGGATATATACTGAATGGGAAAGTTTTAAGAGTGGTGAAGGTTAAGGTAATAAAATAAAAAACACAAAATATATAATATATAACAAAATCATATAACACGTAGCGAGTAGCATAATTAATTTTTTATTGTTACATATTACATGTTATATGTTACATGATATGAAAATCATCGGTATCGATTTAGGGACATCAAATTC
>CAZNNV010000007.1:0-3156 GCA_964574515.1 uncultured Candidatus Saccharibacteria bacterium | reverse complement strand
AGTCGTGGAGGCCGGTAAGCCGGTTATTATTCCTTCGGCTGAAGGGACGACGGTTGGCGGCAAGGCGTTTCCTTCTTATGTTGCTTTTACCAAAGAAGGCCAGTTATTGGTCGGCGAACCGGCGCGGCGCCAAGCCGTGACTAATCCGGAGCGGACTATTTTGGCCATTAAACGCAAGATGGGCACAGACTATAAAGTGTCTATTGAGGGTAAGGAATACACGCCGCAACAAATATCCGCTTATATTCTGCAAAAGATAAAGAAGGACGCTGAGGCTTATTTGGGCGATCGGATTGAAAAAGCGGTTATTACGGTGCCGGCTTATTTTAATGATGCCCAACGGCAGGCGACTAAAGATGCCGGCGCTATTGCCGGTTTGGAAGTAGTGCGGATCATTAACGAGCCGACAGCAGCGGCTTTGGCTTATGGTATTGATAAAGCAGGCAAGGAAGAGAAAATTTTAGTTTTCGATTTAGGCGGCGGCACGCTGGACGTGACGATTATGGATTTCGGTGGCGGGGTTTTTGAAGTGATTTCCACTTCCGGCGATACCCAGCTGGGCGGCACGGATATGGACAATGCCTTATTGGATTATGTCAAAAATGATTTTAAAAATTCTTCCGGTATTGATTTGTCTAATGACAAAATGGCCATGACGCGCCTGAAAGAGGCGGCGGAAAAAGCCAAAATAGAATTATCATCAACTTTGGAGACTGATATTAATTTGCCGTTTATCACGGCTGATGCGGCCGGACCAAAACATTTGCAGATGAAAATAACACGGGCCAAGCTGGAAGAGTTGGTACGGCCGATTGTTGATAAATGCCGCCAGCCGATGGAGCAGGCGATGAATGATGCTAAGTTAAGCCCGGCGCAAATTTCACGGATTATTATGGTCGGCGGACCGACGCGGATGCCGATTATCCAAAAATTCGTTGAAGATTATATTGGCAAGAAAATTGAGCGGGGGGTTGATCCAATGGAATGCGTGGCGATGGGCGCGGCAATTCAGGCGGCGGTCTTGGGCGGCGAAATGAAAGATGTTTTATTGTTAGATGTCACGCCGTTGACTTTGGGCATTGAAACAATGGGTTCGGTAGCGACGCCGCTCATAGAACGCAATACAACTATTCCAACGTCTAAATCGCAGGTTTTTTCTACCGCTTCCGACAGCCAGCCGGCAGTGGAGATTCATGTGTTGCAGGGCGAACGGCCCTTAGCCAAAGACAACCGGACACTCGGCCGGTTTATTTTAGACGGTATTCCGCCTTCTCCGCGGGGCGTGCCGCAAATTGAAGTGACTTTTGATATTGATGCTAACGGCATTTTGACTGTAACCGCTAAAGATAAGGCAACTAGTAAGTCACAGAATATTACCATTAAAGACACTTCGGCTTTATCCAAAGAAGATATTGAGCGAATGAAGCAGGAGGCTGAAGCTCATGCCACCGAAGACCGCCAGCAGAAAGAGTTAATAGATTTACGCAATCAAGCGGATACGGTGATTTATAGCGTGGAAAAAACATTAAAAGACGCGGGCGATAAGGTTTCGGCGGATATCCAAAAAGGCGTGAGCGAAAAAATTGAAGCGGTCAAGAAAGTCAAAGATGGAAATGACGCGCCGGTTATTAAAACCGCGCTTGATGAGCTGCAGCAGGAAATTCAAAAAATCGGTTCAGCGATGTATCAGCAGGAAAAAGCGACGGAAAAAGAAGTAACCGAAGAGCCAGAAATTGAAAAAGGCGGCCAAGATGGTACAATTAAAGGAGAGTTTGAGGAAGGCGGGGAGAAAAAATAAAAGGCATTGAGCCATGTTATTTTCGTTGGTCAAAATAGATTTTAATTTTCTATGACTAAACAAAATTTTTTCCGTATAATTTTAAACGGCTTAATTTTTTCTTTGTCGCTGGTATTTTGGCTTTTTCTAAAGAATTCTTTTGAAGCTCAAATTGGTTGGGGCACCAGAATTATTTATCCGGCAGTGTCCTTTTCAGTTTTGGGGATGTTTTTAGGAGTTTTTGTTTTAGCGGAAACCAAAAAAAGATACTTAATATTGTCGTCGGCTTTGATTATTCTAGCATTCCTTTTTATTTTTTCCGGTGAATTTTTCGCGCTGTCAATCGGCAGTTTGGCGGGTTTGGCAGTTTTAATTCTAGCCTTTGTTTTTTTAATGATTGGTGCGCTGGAGGCGCGGACGGAAAAGAATCTGCGGTATAAGGTGGCGGCTAAGGATATTTTTAGAAAGGCATTTAAGCCGACGATAACGGCAATTGCTTTATTGGCGGCCATGGTTTTTTATTGGTCGCCGATAAATGAAAATATGGATCGGGAATTCTTATTGCCCAAACCGGTTTTTAATAGAATTACCGGTTCATTAATTAAAACACTAGGCGGAAATGATATAGAAGTGAATACTGTTGCTGGACAGGATAACCTGGCCGCGGCCCAGAATCAGATTTATGATTCGGTTAATCTTCAGATAAATAATTTAAGCCAGCCATACAGAAAATATTTTCCGGCGGGTTTGGCACTGACCTTCTTTTTCGCGCTGAAATTCTTAGGTTTTTTAATTATTTGGCCGATGATATTTTTGAGTTGGCTTTTATTAAAGATTTTATTATTTTCGGGTATTTTAAAAATAACCAAAGTCGAGACGGAAAAAGAAATGATTGAAATATGAGTAAAGATTATTATAAAATTTTAGGCGTTGGCAAAAGTGCCTCGCCCGATGAGGTCAAGCGCGCTTATCGGAAATTAGCGCAGGAGCATCATCCCGATAAAGGCGGTAATCCTGATAAGTTTAAGGAAGTCAATGAAGCCTATCAGGTTTTGTCCGACCCGCAGAAACGCGGCCAATATGACCAATTTGGGTCAACTTTTGAGCAGGCGCGATCGCAAGGGGGATTTGGCGGTTTTGAGGGTTTCCGGGATTTTTCTTCTTTTGCTGAAGCATTCGGCGGAGCAGCTAATGGCAACGGCGGCAGTTTTGGGTTTGAGGATCTTTTTTCCGGGGTTTTTAATCGTGCGACGCGTGGTTCCGGTCGCGCTCAACGCGGCGGACGAGCAAGGGGAGCCGATATCGCTGTTGATATAGAAATTTCTTTAGCTGAGGCTCATAGCGGAGTAGACAAAGAAATTAATTTATATAGATTAGTA
>CAZNNV010000006.1:5566-16770 GCA_964574515.1 uncultured Candidatus Saccharibacteria bacterium | reverse complement strand
GGGTTAAAGGCGTTTAGGGTTGTTGATAAGAATAAGCCCAAGGGGGAGCCGATAACAGGTGAAGAAGCGGCATATCTTTATCAGACTCATAGTTTATCTTTTGACAATACGAAAGGATTAGCGCGCGAATATGGAAGAGGAGTAACAGATAACTTTTATGAAATAGCAGAAGAAAAAACAAAAGAACACCAAGTGCTCTCTCGAACCGCATCAGCTGGAATGTTCAAGGGGGGGTTAGCGGACGCGAGTGAAGAGACAAAAAAACTGCATACTGCCGCGCATTTGATGCTGGCGGCGTTACGGCAAGTGCTCGGCGAGCATGTTTATCAAAAGGGTTCTAATATAACAGCCGAGCGGTTGCGGTTTGATTTTTCCCATCCGCAAAAAATGACGCCGGAAGAGATTAAAAAAGTTGAGGAAATAGTCAATGAAAAGATTGCTGCCAAATTGCCGGTGGTTTGCGAGGAATTGTCGCTGGACGAAGCCAAGGCTAAAGGCGCTATGGGAGTGTTCGAACAAAAATATGGGGAGCGGGTGAAGATATACGGAATCAGCGGCTTTTCAAAAGAGATTTGCGGCGGACCGCATGTGGAGAATACGGGTGAATTAGGCAAGTTTAAGATTAAGAAAGAGGAAGCGAGCAGCGCGGGAGTGAGGCGCATAAAGGCAGTACTCGAATAATTGGGGATAACCAAATTTACTATAAGTGCTAAAAAGCATATAATAAGAATAGATATAATCCTAAGCAACTCGGGGGGATGGGTAATATAATCCGGTTAAAACCGGCAGACGATATCACTTCAATAATCGGCTTTCTCTGGCAAACTGATAATCCGGTGGTAGTTTTTGATGTACCGGAAAATTCAACTTTTATTAATAATCAGATTGCTTTAAAGATATTAAAAAGGGAGGTTGACCGGACGGATAAGGAAATCATTTTTGTGATAAAAGATCCGGCCAGCCGGCAATTAGCTCAGCGACTTGGTTTTGCAGTCCGCGCCACTTTGCCTAAAAGCGCCAAGGTGAGCGAGGTGCCCGATGTAATAGACGAAGAAACCTTGAAAGAAGTGCCAGAGCGTGATTTTGAGACGATGTTGGAAAAGGAAATTTATAAAAAACGCAGTACTCAGGACAGGACTGATTCTTTGCCCAGGGCGGTTCTGGAAAATAAAAGATTCAGCGATATTCAGCCGCGCGCCCCATTAGCAGAAGTAAAGCCACAAATCGGATATGCCCAAATGAAAGAAGCGCCTGAAGTCGAGCACGAACCTAAAATTAATCTCATCCGAGGTGATGACCTCAAGAGAGAAATAAAGGGTGAATTAAACAAACTTACTGATAATAAAGAAGAAGATTTTGACGTTGTCTGGCCGATTGAAGATAAAAAAGAGGAGATAATCAACAGTTTGGCGCCGAGAAATACATTAACTGACGAAAAAGATTCGGGACTGGATATTTTTAGCAACGGAGCGCTGGAGGAAAAAACAGGCCGGCAAAAATCATTTTTAAAATTTGGATTCGGTAAAGGCAAGGAAAAGAAAGAAACACCGAGAAAAAGCTGGGGAGAGAAGCTTGATATAAAGAATTTCGCCACTGACATTGCTGAAAATAAAAAAGCCAAGCTAGACAAGAAACAAAACTTTTCAAAATATTTACTCTTTTTTGTCAGTGGCGCCTTAGTCATTACCGGAGTTGTTCTATATCTAATTTTACCCAAGGTAGAGATTGTGATTTTGCCGAAAATGGAAACAGCTTCATTTGACTTAGACGTTGTGGCTGATCAGTCAGTTTCTGAGGCGGATATCGCCAACAATGAAATTCCGGCGCAAATTATTAAGCTGGATAAAAAAAGGGAAGGGGAATTTATTGCCACCAGCCAGCAGCAGCTGAATGAAAAAGCTAGAGGAACCATCAGAATATATAATGAATATAGTTCTGCGCCACAAACGCTGGTGGAGAAAACCAGGTTTCTTTCCAGCGGCAACAAGCTCTTCCGTTTAGTCGAGACTATCACGGTGCCTGGGGCAAAAATTGTTGACGGCAAGATAGTCGCCAGTTCAATTGAGGCGGAGGTGGTGGCTGATCAAGCCGGCGAAGAATACAATATCGGGCCGGATAAATTTACTATTCCCGGTTTTCAGGGCAGCCCTAAATATGATGCTTTCTACGGCCAATCGTCAGCGGCAATGGCTGGCGGCGCCAAGGGCTTAGCGAATGTTGTTTCGCAGGAAGATTTTGATAAAGCCAAAGATGAACTTTGGGGGCAACTGCAAACCGAATTGCAGCAAGAATTAAAAGCTCAATTGCCAGCCGAGTTAAAATTGGTTGACGGCGCGCAAAAAGAAATAATCAGTTCGGCGACAGCCAGTCCGGGTGTTGGCCAGAAAGCCGATAAATTCACTTTAACCGTTAAAGGGTCGGCTAGCGCTTTATTATTTGACGAAAAAGATTTATTAAAATTAACTATTGGCGAAAACGAAGATAATCAGCCCGCAAGTCAGGCAGAGAATGATAGAAGTGAATTCATTTATAAAGACATTATGGCTGATTTTGAAAAAGGGCGGTTATCCTTTAATGTTAAAATAAATAAGATAAATGTTTGGCAGATAGATGTTGATAAGATTAAACAATTGGTTATCGGCCGCGATGCGGAACAAATAAAGGAAATTTTCAACCAGCGGCAGGAAATAGACAAAGCCAGAGTTCTATTTTGGCCGTTTTGGGTGACCAAAGCGCCGCAGAATCTGGATAAGATTAAAATTACGGTGGAAAAATAATATATTTAACCAGAAACCGTAAATAAGCCATTATGAAAAAATATTTATTTTTTATTTTAATCGGCGCTATTGTTTCAGTTCTCTTTGTCTCGGCGATAAAAATCGCCGCAGCACAAGTTATTTATGATCCGCCTCCTTGCCAGCTTCAGACGCAAGCGGGCGATATTCTTGTTGATTTCGGCGGGCAATATCTTTTAACCGATACTGTGGCTTATCCGCCGATTGTCAGGAGTGCTAATATACCGGCTGGACATTATGATATTTATCTGCAATCTTTTGACGGTTATGATATCAGGGTGGATGTGACTCAGCCGCATGAGCAGTATTTTGTTGCGTTTAACAATAGCCTCGGCGGGGAAGTCGCCAGGACAAACCCGACGCCGGACTTACAGGATTATGTTGAAACAGCTGCTTGGAGCGGATTAATTAACAGTAATTTATATTTGGATAATAATGCGGTCCAGGCAGTCGCTCAACACGCTGCTGATGGTTCAACCGGGGCGAATAGCGTGAGGGCAATTTGTATGGTTATGAGATTTTTGGAACCGCCTGCTCCGTCTCCGGTCTATTCCTTATCTATCCAGAAGACCGTCCGCAATCTTACTGCTGGTTCCAGCTCTTATACGGAAAGCGTCAGTGCCAATAATAATGATAATATTAGTTTTCAAATCCAGATTCAAAATACCGGCAATACAACTCTTAATAATGTTTATGTCCGTGATGATTTACCGGATTATCTCAGCTACACTTCTGGCACCGCCAAGCTAGACGGCGTGTCCATATCCGACAGCTTAATGAGTGGCGGGGTTAATATTGGTTCCCTGACCGCCAGTTCTTCAAAGTCTGTTACTTTTGAGGCGAAGGGTAACGGCGCTAGCTCTCAAACTCTGACTAATTATGCTTACGTCCATGCTTATAATGTAGGGGAAGTCAACGATACAGCGGTGGTTAATGTTGAAAGTAGCGCTGATTTAAATATCACCAAGACTGTCCGTAATTTAACCAAAGGCACTGATTTGTCATCATCGGTTAACGCCGATCCGGGCGATCACATTCTTTTTTCGATTAGTGTTTCGATTCCCGGCGATGCCGCCGCGGCCACCAATGTTTTGGTTTGGGATTCTTTGCCTTCGGGCCTGGATTACATTAATGGTTCCACCAAAATTGATAATATCAGTACTGCTGACGGCTTAATTTCCGGCGGAATCAGCCTGGGCACAATTAATCCTAATCAGATTAAAAATATTACTTTTGAAACTACGGTGAGTTCTGCCGGCTCACAAACATTGACCAATTACGCTTATGCTTCGGCTGATAATATCACCCAGCGGCAGGCTTCTGCTCAAGTAGCGGTCGGCGCTGCGCCCCTCTATGATCCTGATTTGTCTAAGCAGGTCGCCAATCTTACTTGGTCTAACGGTTCTGGCACCGATAATCAGGCTCGTGTCGGCGATGTTTTGCAATACACCATAAGTTATACCAATAATGCCAATAGCACGCTTGATAATATCCAGATTTTAGACACTTTGCCGCCGTATGTGAGCTATAATGGTAATGTTAGTCATAATGGCGTTTATTATTCCGGTGATATTATTGCTTGGAATATCGGCTCATTGTCTCCGGGCCAAAGCATTTCAGTAACTTATCAGGCCATAGTTGAAAGCGTGCCTAGCGATAATTATGTTATTACCAATACGGCTATTTTAAGGGCGACCGGCCTAAGTGATATTATTTCTAATGAAACCCGTACTGCTGTGGTTTTCAAATATGATGGAATTATTAGGGCCGTGACCGGTGGCAACGACTTATTCCGTAATTTGGCCTTGGCGGTTTTAATCACTTTCTGGGTTATTTTTATCGCTTATCTGATCATAAAACACCCGGATTTTTTACAGGGCGCGGGATTAATGGTCAAGACGATAGGAATGAGAATATTAGGAAAATAATCAAGTAAAATATATTTAGAGCCGGATGCCTGCCGAGTTTTCGGTTTTGCATAATTTTAAAACACGCCTCGCATTTTGCCGGGCGTTTTTTAGTTGACCAAGCGGTTAAAAATTGTATAATTGGCAAAGAGGTTTAAATAAAAAATTGTTTTTGCTTAAACTGATTAAAACGATTATATCTGTGATATAATGAATATAATGTTAAATAAACTTTTTGGAAAACTTTCTAAAGATATCGGCATTGATCTAGGCACGGCTAATACTTTGGTCTATGTAAAAGGGCGGGGTATCATTATTAATGAGCCGTCGGTGGTCGCGGTTAATCAAAAAACAGGCCAGATTTTAGCAATTGGTAATGAAGCCAAGCGGATGGTTGGCCGGACGCCCGGCCATATTATTGCAACGCGGCCGCTGGTGGAAGGCGTTATTTCCGACTTTGAAGTGACCGAGCAGATGCTGCGGTATTTTATTAATCAAGTCAATAAGCGCGGTCTGGCATTTTTAGCGCGGCCGCGGATAGTTATCGGCGTGCCTTCGGGCGTGACGGAAGTGGAGAAAAAAGCGGTGGAAGACGCAGCGCGGGCCGCTGGCGCCGGTGAAGTCTTTTTAATTGAAGAACCGATGGCCGCGGCCATCGGCGCGCGTTTGCCAATTCAGGATCCTTCGGGCAATATGATTGTTGATATCGGCGGCGGAACCTGCGAAGTGGCGGTCATATCTCTGGGCGGTATCGTGGTTTCGCGGAGCTTACGGGTGGCTGGTGACAAACTAAATGATGATATTATCAAGTACGCCCGCGATGAATTTAAATTATTGTTAGGCGAAAAAACCGCTGAAGACATTAAAATTGCCATTGGTTCAGCTTTTGAATTGAGCGAGCCACTCCAGGGAACAATGCGCGGCCGTGATTTATTAAATGGTCTGCCCAAAGAAATTACGGTTGACGATGATCATATTCGGGAAGCGATGAAGCGATCAATAGGCATTTTGGTCAACGCTATAAAATTAACCGTGGAAGAAACGCCGCCAGAATTGGTGGCGGATATTATGGAGCGGGGAATTGTTTTGGCCGGTGGTGGCAGCTTATTGCGCGGTTTAGACAAATTAGTGGCGCAGGAAACACAAATGCCGGTGCGTTTAGCCGACGATCCTTTGACAGCGGTAGTACGCGGTTGCGGCATTGTGCTGGAAAGCTTGGAAAATCTGAAAGAGATTCTGGTTTCCACTGATTCGCGGCAGGGATTCAAATAATATTTGGTTTAATTTTTTTAAGAAAAAATTTTATGTCCAGAAAATTTTTATCAAAACCCCTGGTTATTTTTTCTTTTATTCTAGCCATATGCCTATTATTAGTTTTTTTAAATTATAAAAATTTATTAGGAACGCCGCGGCAGGCGTTAACCTTTGTATTCTCGCCGGCAACAAAGTTGTTTCAAAAAACCGGCGCGGCGATTACTGGTTCTTTAAATTTTGTTTTTACCATTGGTAATTTAAAAAACGAAAATAATGAATTGCACAGCCAGAATGCTTCACTGCAAGAACAGATTATTGAATTTAAGGAAATTGTCAGGGAAAATGAATTATTGCGGGCACAATTAAATATTCCCGGCGGGGAAAGGAACGATTTGATTTTTGCCGAAGTTATCGGTTTTGATCCGCTGGCCGGGCAATATTTTATTATTAATAAGGGTGAGCGTGATGGATTAAAAAACAGCCAGGCGGCAGTTGATGCTAATAATTTTTTAGTGGGTAAAATTTTTGATGTCCAAGAATCATCAGCCAAAGTACTTTTATTGACGGATGCTCTCTGTGTTGTCAATGCTTTATCGCAAGATAGCAGGATTAACGGCGTCACTAAGGGGGAGCATGGCTTGGATATAGCGATGGATATGGTTTCATTGGATAAGCAGTTAAATAAGGGCAAGCCGATAATTACCTCTGGTTTAGATGGTTTGATCCCCAAAGGAATATTAATTGGGTGGATGGAAGAAACAAAAAATAAAGAGAATGAAGTTTTTCAAAAAATTAAAATCCGCCCGGCGGCAGATTTTAAAAATCTAGAAAACGTTTTTGTAATTATAAAATGAATTTTCGCGCTTATATTTTTTTACTTTTGGCGATTATTTTTCAATTATCGCTGGCTTGGCGGTTTGATTTTTTGGCCGTGGCGCCTAATTTAATATTAGCGATAGTAGTGGCCCTGGCGGCGATTGGCGATTTCAAGCGGATTTGGCTGGTGTTTTTCAGCGGTTTAGTTTTGGATATTTTAGCCGGCCGGATTTTCGGCATTTTTGTTTTATCTTTTTTAATTTGCTTTGTTTTAGTCCGCTGGCTGTCTAAAAATCTTTTAAAGAGGAACAATTTTTTATCCTTTTTTGTTTTATCAGCGGCCGGCGTTCTAACCTTTGAATTAACCAGATTTTTTTTGATAAAATTAGCCGCAATTTTATTGCCAATAAATTATTTATTATTGGCCGGAGATTTTTTCAAATATACTTTGCCAATTTCTTTTCTAATAAACAGCATTTTGTCTGGTTTGATTATTTTTATATTTTATAAATGGAATTTTTTCCCAAAGGCGGAAAACTGAATAATTATCGGATTAAGCGGACATTTAAAGAGTCGATTGAGCCGGAAGAGATTTTATTAGACGCTAAAAAATCAGACCGGCTGGAAGGCAGTAAGTTAGAATTGCCTATTAACCCTGGTGTTTTTCGGATTTTTGTGGTTTTATCAATGCTCTTGATTATAGTTTTGGTTGGCCGGTCTTTTTATTTGCAGGTGATAAAAGAAGGCCAATATGCCAAACTTAGCGATCAAAATAAAACCAGGGTCTATCCGATTTTTTCGCAACGGGGCATTATTTATGACCAATTTTCCACTCAGCTTGTTTATAATGTTCCCAGTTTTGATTTAGAGGTAATTTTTAATGACTTGCCGAAAAAAGAAGAAGAAAGGCAATTGGTCATAGAAAAAATTTCCAGCATTATCGGTCTGGCGCCTCAGGAAATTGAGGATGAGATTTATCAGTATTTAAAGAAAAATCAAGCCGGGTTTGTTTTGTCGGACAATCTTAGCCAGGAAAATGTTTTACGGCTGGAAGCGGAGGCAGCGGATATTCCTGGTTTTGTCATTGTGAAAAATATCGTCAGGCAATATGTCGACGGATTTTACTTTTCGCATCTATTAGGATATCTAGGAAGGTTAAATAGCCAGGATTTACAAAATAATCCGGATTATTTTTTGACGGAGAAAATTGGCAAGCAGGGTTTGGAGCTATTCTATGAGGAAGAATTGCGCGGCCAGCCCGGAAAAAAAGAAATAGAGATTGATGCGCTGGGCAGTGAAAAAAAGGAGACAATCAGCCAACAGCCAGCGGCTGGCCACGGGCTGATTTTAACTGTTGATAAAAATCTACAGATCAAACTTTTTGATGAATTAAGTCAGCGTTTGGCCGCCGTTAAAGCAAAACGCGCCGCCGCGGTGGCGCTGAATCCGCAAAACGGTGCAGTTTTAGCGATGGTCAGTTTGCCGAGTTTTGATAACAATCTTTTTGCCAAGGGAATTAGCCCGGAAGATTTTAACAATTTATCCGATAATCCTTATCATCCGCTGTTAAATCATGCGATTGCCGGCGAGTATTCGCCGGGCTCAACCATTAAGCCGATGATCGGCGCTGCGGCGCTGGAGGAAGGAATTATTTTACCGCAGACGAAAATTTCTGATTTTGCCGGAGAATTGATTGTTGTCAATCAGTATGATCCGTCTATTATTTATCGTTTTGGTGACTGGAAAGCTCATGGTGTTGTTGATATTTATTCGGCTATTGCCGAGTCATGCGATGTTTATTTTTATACAATTGGCGGCGGTTATGGTAATATAAAAGGACTGGGAATAGACGGAATAAAAAAATATTTGGATTTTTTTAATTTCGGAAAAATTTTAGGAATTGATTTGCCCGGAGAAAAAAAAGGTTTAATACCCGACGCGGTCTGGAAAGAACAATACAAAAAAGAGGTCTGGTATACGGGCGATACTTATCATTTGTCTATCGGCCAAGGTGACCTGCTGGCAACGCCGTTGCAATTAGCAACTGCTATTTCCGCTATCGCTAATGGCGGAAAATTATACGCGCCATATCTGGTTGACAAAATAGTTGATTCGGACAAAAATATTATTAAACAAACTCAATCGCTGGTTTTGAAAGAGAATTTCATTTCATCAAAAAATTTAGAGGTTATCAGAAAAGCGATGCGCCAAACGATAACTGCCGGCTCTGCTGTCGCCTTGAATGATTTAAACGTGGCGGTGGCCGGCAAAACCGGTACGGCTCAGGTGGCCGGACAAAAAAATTCGAATGCTTTATTTGTTTCTTTCGCGCCTTATGAGAATCCGCAGATAGCCTTGGTTATTTTAGTGGAGGATGCTGGCGAGGGCAGCCAGGTTGCCGCACCGGTCGCCAAAGAAGTTTTGGATTGGTATTTTAATAAATAATTGCTAAAAATAGTTTATTTATAGATGGTCTTATTTTTAATCAGTAATTTTTAATTTTTCATATTTTTTATGAAGTACATCAGCCAAGAAGGTTTAGGGCAACAGAAAAAGGAATTAGAATTGTTAAAAGAAAAACGCCAGGAAATAGCCAAGCGGCTGGAAGAGGCTAAGGCTCTGGGTGATTTGTCTGAAAATCATGAATATATTTCGGCCCGTGAAGCGCAAGCGTTTAATGAGGGAAAGATTCAAGAGTTAGAGCAATTTTTACGCGATGCGGTTGTTATCGATAACCATAAAAAATCAAATATTGTGCAAATTGGCCAGACGATTGAAGTTAAGGCTAATGGGAAAAAACAGATTTTTACCATCGTTGGCTCCGAGGAGGCCAATCCGTCTTTAGGAAAAATTTCCAACGAGTCGCCGCTGGGCAAAGCATTTTTAGGCAAAAAAATTGATGAGGCGGTGGATGTGGAAACGCCAGGCGGTCTGGTAAAATATAAGATTTTATCAATAAAATGAGTTTAGAAAAAATAAAATCTGACCGGATAAAAAAATTAGAAGCATTGAAAATAGCCGGAGTTGAACCATACCCAGCGGCAGTTTGGCCTGCTCAGCCGATTATTGGCGCGTTGGCGGATTTTGATAACTTATTAACCGATAAAAAAGAAGTGATTCTCGCTGGCCGTTTACGGGCTTGGCGGGCGCACGGCGGTTCGACTTTTGCTAATTTGCAGGACGGTTCCGGCCAAATCCAAATTTATTTTAAAGAAGACGAAATTGGCCAGGAAAAATATAAGCTCTTCGCGGCTAATTTTGATATCGGCGATTTTATCGCGGTCAAAGGAGAATTTTTTAAAACCCAAAAAGGCGAGCGGACATTATTAGTCCATGATTGCCAATTTTTGGCTAAGGCGATTAATCAATTGCCGGAAAAATGGCATGGGCTTAAAGACATGGAAGAGCGGTTTCGCCGCCGTTATTTGGATTTATTAATGAACGAAGAAGTGAGCGTGCGATTTAAAAAGAGAAGCCAGATTATAAGAAATCTGCGCGAGTTTTTTGACGAAGACGGTTTTATGGAGGTGGAGACGCCGATTTTGCAGCCATTGCCCGGCGGCGCGCTGGCTAAGCCGTTTAAAACACACCTGAATGCGTTAGACATGGATTTGTATCTGCGCATTGCGCCGGAACTTTACCTGAAGCGCTTGATTGTCGGCGGTTTAGAAAAAATTTATGAAATCGGCCGTTGTTTCCGCAATGAGGGCATGGATAAATCTCATAATCCAGATTTCACTATTTTAGAATTTTATTGGGCTTACGCCAATTATGAACAATTAATGGACCTGACTGAAAGAATGTTTGGATCATTGGCCGGCGGCGAGACGATAAAATATCAGAACGAAGATATAGATTTAAAGTTGCCATTTAAAAGAGTTACGATGCGTGATTTACTGCTGGAAGAATTAAAGATTGATATTGACCAAGCAAGCGAAGAAGAAATTATGGCCGAGCTGTCTAGTCGCGGCGTTAAACCGGAAGACGATAAGGCGTGCCGGGCGGTGGATTCATTATTTAAGATAATTAGGCCAAAAATAATCCAGCCGACTTTTGTCATTGACCACCCATTGTCTATGTCGCCGTTGGCGAAAGAAAAAAGCGATACGGGCTTAGTTAAAAAATACGCGGAAAGATTCCAATTAATCGTCGGCGGAATGGAATTGGTTAATGCCTATACGGAATTAAATGATCCGCAGGAACAGGCGCGGCGGATGAAAGAACAAGAGGCCCTGCATGAAGATGATGTGCGTTATGACCAAGACTATATTGAAGCCTTGGAATATGGCATGCCGCCAACAGCTGGTTGGGGCATGGGTATTGACCGGTTGGTTTTATTGCTGACTGACGCGCCGACAGTGCGGGAAATAATTCTATTTCCGACGATGCGGGAAAAGGAGTAAAAAAATGATTATCAGGCAAGATAATTTTT
>CAZNNV010000006.1:4536-5556 GCA_964574515.1 uncultured Candidatus Saccharibacteria bacterium | reverse complement strand
TATCTGAAGCGCGCATCAAGCGCGTTTTGCGTTTTCCCAAGCGGGTGGAAGTCGGTATCGCGCCGGGCACGACTGCGGCCATGCAGCCGGCGGGAAGCAAAAAACATTCCTATGAGCTTTGGGTGATGTGGGTGGAAAAAGCCAAAATTAAAACTAAAAATTCAGGAATTAAAAAATTTTTATTAGACAAAGAAGCAATAAAAATTATTTCCGCCTGGAGATATCCGGGCGTGAGCCCAATTCATGAGCCGCCGCCGATTCCTGATGATGTTTGGGAGATAATAGAAAAATTAAAGTAAATAATTTTATGTCTTCGGTGATGCTTGACGAGCCTCTGATGATATTTGCTGAAATTAAATTATAGTGTAATATATAAATATGCTGGATATAAAGTTTATTAGGGAAAATAAGGAGGAAATAAAAAAAGCGATAAAAAATAAGCGCATTAGTTTAGATTTGGATAAATTATTAGAAGTTGATGATAGTCGGTTATTATTTCTTCGGCAAATTGAAGATTTACAGGCACAAAAAAATAAACTAAATAAGGAAATAGAAGGCGCTGATAACAAAAATGAAGTTATTGCTAAGGGAAAAGGAATTAAGGAAAAATTAACAGAAATTGAACCGCGGTATAAAGAGCTAAAAAAGCAGTTTGATGAATTGATGGTTAAAGTACCGAATTTAGTTTCGTCGGATACGCCATTAGGCAAAGATGAAAGCGATAACGTGGAGATAGAAAAATGGGGGGAGTCACCAAAAATAGATTTTGAGCCGAAAGACTATGTTCAATTGGCTAAAGATTTAGATATTGTTGACACGGAGCGAGGTGCGAAAGTTTCCGGTTATCGCGGATATTATTTAAAAAATGAAGGAGTCATGTTGGCAATGGCTTTGATGATGTTTACACTAGAAAGGATGATTTCGAAGGGTTATAAACCGATGATTCCGCCGACTCTGGTTAAAGGTTTTGCTTTGTTTGGCAGTGGATATTTTTCTGGGTCGGAATATAATGGAGAAGTT
>CAZNNV010000006.1:2428-4526 GCA_964574515.1 uncultured Candidatus Saccharibacteria bacterium | reverse complement strand
AAGAAAAAAAATTTTTAGTTGGGACAGCCGAGCCGTCTTTATTGGCGTATTATGCGGATGAGGTGTTACGAGAAGAAGATTTACCAAAGCGAATTTGCGGGTTCAGTCAGTGTTACCGAAGCGAGATTGGCAGTTACGGTAAAGATACCAAGGGTTTTTATCGGGTACATGAATTCATGAAAGTTGAGCAGGTTATTTTATGCGGCGCAGATATTGAAGAATCCGTTAAGCTACAGGACGAAATGGTAAAAATTTCTAAAGAAATTCATCAAGAGCTGGGTTTGCCTTATCATATACTTTCTATGTGCACCGGTGAAATGAGCCCAGGTAAATATCGTTTTTTTGATATTGAGGTCTGGCTGCCGGGGAGTAAAAGGTGGGCGGAGACAGGTTCGGCCAGTGATTTTTTAGACTGGCAAGCGCGGCGTTTGAATGTGAGATATAAAGACAAAGAGGGTAAGAATAAATATGTTTATATGTTAAATAACACTGCTTTGGCAACAATCAGGCCGTTGATTGCCATTTTAGAAAATTATCAGCAAGCGGACGGGAGCGTAAAAATTCCGAAAGTTTTGCGCGATTACTGCGGATTTAAGAAAATTGAAAAAAAAGAGGGAACCCGGCTGAATAATTAATGCCGAGTCCCCTAATGAGATTGGTGTTTTTTGGCGCGATTTTTAGCGCGCCGGGTAAAGCCATTGCGGCAGTCGACGGTATAATGGTGGCCATCATGGGTTGCCTGCCGAATATTAAATAAGAGAACTTTTTTTATTTCTTGGCCTAAGCCCGCCAAGATCGTATCTAGGTGGTAAGGGCCTTTTTTTTCCCGCCTTTTTGGCATGTTGATTACCTCCTTCTAACAGATAGATAATTATAACAACATTTTTTATAAAAAATCAATGGATAAGATAAAAATTGCTTTATTGTCCGGGGGCTTGTCGGCGGAGCGGGAAGTTTCGTTGAAAACAGGCCAAAAAATCGCCGAGAATCTGGATAAAAATAAATACGTGGTCAAGAAATACGACCCGAAATTTGATTTGGAAAAATTGGCAGCGGATTTAAAGAACAAAAGGATTGACGTTGTTTTCCCGGCTTTGCACGGGCCATTCGGTGAAGACGGAACAATTCAGGGGATGTTGGAGCTTTTCTGCGTGCCTTATGTTTTTTCCGGCGTTCTTGCTTCGGCCTTGGCGATGGATAAAGTTGCTACCAAAAAAATATTGCAGACGGAAAAAATCCCGATGCCCGGCCATATCGTTTTGCAGAAAAATTATCACGCCGGCGAATTGCAGAAAATAAAACTGCCAACGGTAATAAAACCGATTGACCAAGGTTCTTCGGTCGGCACGTTTGTCGTTAAAGAAAAAAAAGAATTAAAACCGGCGATCAAAGAAGCGTTTAGGTTTGCCGATAGGGTAATGGCAGAAGAATTTATCGGCGGCCGTGAAATTACCGCTGCGGTTTTAGGTAATAACCAGCCACGCGCTTTGCCATTGGTTGAAATAAGGCCTAAGATTTCGAACTTTTTTGACTATCGGGCTAAGTATGAGTCTGGCGGTTCAGAAGAAGTTTGTCCGGCGCCGATCAGCCGGAACACCACAAAAAAAATTCAGGATACGGCTGTTAAAATTCATCAAATACTTGGTTGCCGCGGCGTGACGCGTTCAGATTTTATTTTACGGGGCGGCCGATTTTATTTTTTGGAAATTAACACTATTCCTGGCATGACGGCTACTTCGCTCGCCCCGCAGGCAGCGGCTAAAGCCGGCTGGCCGTTCTCTAAGTTTCTAGATAAATTAATTGAGTTAGCTTTGGCATAACAATTTTATGAGTCTAGGCAAGCGAAAAGAACCTCGTTATTATTCCACTTTTGCTGTTTTTGATAAAAACAATCGCCGAGGAAAAAAAATCAATTGGCGTTTTTTTTTCTGGGGGTGCTTTTTTATTTTATTATTCGGTGGTGGAGCTTATCTGTTATTTTTTTCGCCATTTTTTCAGATTAGAGAGATTAATATTAGCGGACAGAATGTGTTGGCGGCAGAGCAGGTAAGATTGGCTGTTCAAAATGAACTGGACCGTAAAATTTTAAAATTTATTC
>CAZNNV010000006.1:253-2418 GCA_964574515.1 uncultured Candidatus Saccharibacteria bacterium | reverse complement strand
TGATTTTTTAGGTGGTGTGTATCCGCTCCGAGCTGTAATTTCCATCTCGCGGGCTTTCTTGGAAATTTTAAACTCTTTTTTTAATTCTTCCAAATCAATTCCGTACGCTTGGGCGATTAAAGATAATTTTTCTGAAATTGCCAGCGTGGAGGTTAATAAAATTTTACCGGATAAATTAGAAATTAAAATAACAGAAAGACAGGCGGCGGCGGTTTGGTGCCGAGCGGAAAACATTCTTCAGGCTGAAACAGCAACCAGAACTAAGACAGCTGCTATTAGAGAAAATCAGAAAAATACCTCCTCTCCGGAAGGCGATGATTGTTTTTTTATTAATGAAGACGGGATAGCCTATCGTTCCGCGCCACAATTGAGCGGCAGTTTGATGCCGGTTTTTTTCGGACCAGCTAGTATTAATTTAAAAGAGCAGGTTGTTTCTTCTTCAACCGTCGCTTTCGCGGTTTCAATAAAAAAAGAATTGCGGAGCAACGGCATTAACCTGACCGGCCTGCTGGTCAAAAATACAATGGTAGCGGAAGCCGTGGCTTTAATTGATGAGGGGTGGCTTGTTTATTTTGATATTAATCGGCCTACTAGTGAGCAGGTAAAAATTTTAGCCGTTTTATTGAAGGAGGAGTTAAAAAACAGAGAAAATCTGCAATATATTGATTTGCGGATTGACGGGAGAGTTTATTATAAATAAAATTTCAGAGCCTGAGGTTTGAAGCGGGCAATAAAAAAACCGGCTTTTAGAAAAGCGCGGTTTTTTTATTTTTTACGCGGAGTTATTTTATTTGATAGACAAATATTGAGTGGCCGATAACAGCAGTTGGCGTATAGCTGTCGAGCCAATTATAGCAGCCGCCGCTGTCAAATTGAAAACCAGGCACTGGTTTGCCGCGGCCGCCCTGCAAAAAAGTAGCGGAAACTGCTAGCCAGTCGCCGGATTTAAGCATGGTCGGGGAAGCGCTGCAATGCCATGGCATAAATTTATCGCCTAAATAATATT
This sequence comes from uncultured Candidatus Saccharibacteria bacterium, assembly GCA_964574515.1. Lineage (GTDB taxonomy): Bacteria > Patescibacteriota > Minisyncoccia > Portnoybacterales > GWB1-42-6 > CAZNNV01. The sequence goes on along the minus strand of CAZNNV010000006.1, from coordinate 1,412 downwards.
CAGTCGTAGCGCCGCCGAAATAATCAAGATAAATTTTATTTACGTTATTTTCTTCAGTCCATTGGGCCAGGCGTTTCATATCTTGTCCCCAGTCCAAATTAGAATCAGTGACATATTTATAACCATTGGCCGGACCGCCGACAGCTTCGTTAAAATAAGCCAGGAAAGATGGATAAACAGAAATTACGCTGACTATCTGCCAAACAATCAGGCCTGATAGAAGAATGTATTTAAGCCGTAAGCCTGATTTTTTAGCCGGTAAATTGTCGGCCGGTTTTTTAAACCAGCTGGCAATTTGTCCGGCCACCAGAATAAAAATAAAGGCGAAAGTCGGCAGGACATGGCGTACGCCGATGTTGAGCGGCGTACGGATGCTATACCACCAATAGAGAGCCAAGAAAGATAGCATTAAAATCGGCGCAATTTTTTGTTCAATTGTTTGGCTCCAATTTATTTTTTCTTTAAACGCGTTAGTGTAATTTTTCAGCCAATTGAAAGTAAAAACAAAGAGGGCCAGCAGGGTTAAAATATGCAAGGTTAAGGTTTCTTTCATCAGATAAACCAGGGGAAAATATGATTTCCAGCCAAGATTGGAAATCTCGCCCAGGAAATAGGTTGTATTGCCGCCGGCGGCGCGCTGCATCACCATGGCCAGGCCCAGGCCGTATTCGGCCAAAGCACGGAGCACTGGAATGCCTGCCAGCCAATAAATTGTATTCGGAATAATTCTGATGCCGAAAGAAGATAAAATAAACTTGATATCGGCTTGTTGTTTGGCGACAGGATAATTAATAATATGGTAAAAATAAACCGGTAAAATAATAAAAATACAGCCGATGGCCATCAAGGCAACAGTCCCGCCCAAATATTTCCAGGCATTTTTCAAAAGGGCGCGCCCAAGCGGTTCTTGGCTATTTTTTGATTTAGCCAGCAGCCAAATCAAAGCAATAAAAGCAAAAAGCGGCACGATTAAAAATACCGAAAATTTGGCCAGTTGGGCTAAGCCGAAAATTAAGCCGGCGATAATTAAATTTTTTCTGTTCTGGTTTTTAAGAAAATTTAAAAATGCGGCGAGCCCGATAAAAAATCCGAAAGAAGCAGCCAAATCGGTTGTGACGTATCTTGAGTGCGCCAAAAAAGTGGGCGAGAAAGAGAAAAA
>CAZNNV010000006.1:0-243 GCA_964574515.1 uncultured Candidatus Saccharibacteria bacterium | reverse complement strand
AATTTTTAACCGAGGGATTTTTTAACCATTTAACGAAATAATAGCTGCTGATAAAAATGGCGGCGGCTGCGGCGACATCAGTGGTGACAAACCGGCCATGCGCCAGGAAAGTCGGGGAAAAAGAGTACAAAAATAAAGCGAGTAGGCCGGCGAACGGGCCATAAAGCTCCCGGGCCCACTTGAAAACATAAATTCCTAAAATTAACAGCAGCAGCAATGTCGGTATGCGGCCAAAAAAGATCA
>CAZNNV010000005.1:13992-17002 GCA_964574515.1 uncultured Candidatus Saccharibacteria bacterium | reverse complement strand
AGCGAATCAGGAAAATTAATTGTCTCGCCGGAAATTTTTGACCACAGCCAGACACTGGCGCCGGCTAAATCCTTAACCAGGGGCGGATGCTCCGGATTGAGCCGCATATCCTGCTGGGTGATATAGGAATAACCGGCCGGCAGATGGGCAACCTCGTCTATAATCGCTGAATCGCCCAGCATGCTGGAAAAAGAGAGGTAAAGCATAAAAATGAGCATCAGGGCTGCTAGGGGGTAGGTGATTTTTTTTGACATAAAAAAGATTTGGATTTTTTATTGATTAACCTCAAACACTAAAAAATTATTATTGATGTTTTTTATTTCTCCGGTTGAAAATTCAATTTCTAACGCTTCAAAAATTTGTTGGTCATAATTCATCGGTAGAATAACTTTTGGCCCGTCTGGAAAAGCAAAGAACGGCGCAGCGGCGGAAGCGGCGGAGTCAACGGGAACTAAATAGCGGATAGTTGATTTATCATAAGTAAGAAATTTGATGGTTTGCGCGGAGACCGGCGGGCCGCCGGGATAAGGAACCGGCACGCCGCCGGCGTTAACGATAACATATTTTTGGGTCGTTGCGGGCAGGGAATTCAGATAATTAGCTTCATCAACAAAAAGCTGGGTGAAGGCGCTGCGGGTTGTTTCGTTTTGTCCCCAATAAATAAAGTAGCGCCAGTATTCAGCGCCGGCTAAAGCCGCCAATGATAAGATAATCAGGATGTTAGCGGCGACGATAAGCCGAGGGCTTTGAAGCAGGCGGTGTAAGAATTTAATAAACATAAAAGCGCCGAGGCCAGTAAAAATATAAGCCGGCGGGATTGAGCCGATGGAACGCAGGGCGTGGGGCAGGCCTTCATTGGTTAAAATGGATGGCAGCAGCATCACGCCCCACCAGATCAATAAAGTCCAATAAATTGTTGCGCCCATAAAATTATCGGCCCGGTAATTTTTTTGGCGGAATATTTGCCAAGCACTGTAAAGAAAACCCCAGATGAAAAAAGGAATCAGCGGCCAAAAAATTTGGGGCGAGCCGGCAATGTTGTGCCGCCAATTAAAATCACCGACAGCCACGAATTGGCCGAGTGTTTTTATCGTGCTGGCGATTAAGCCTTGAAGCGGGTTGGCGGATGATAGAACCGAGACCTGGCCGGTGCGGCCCATGAAATCAGCGGGATTTTGGCCGAAATAAAAAATTAGCGGCAGAGCAACAAGAATGGCGGTAAAGAGAAAAATATCCCAGCCATACCAGCCGTCCTTAAAATAGAAATTTTTAAAGACATTGCCGAGAATTTTTCTTTCTTTAACCAATATTTTTAGCCGCGGCCAATAAGCAATGAGGCTGAAAATAAAAATTGGCGCCAGAATCAGCGGTGCGACACGGAAAGAAATATAAGTATGGAAACCGAGGCCGAAAAAAATTCCGGCTAAAAGCCAATAAGTGATGGTCAGAAATACGCGGCCGGCAGCGCGCGGTTTGGCATCGTTGGTATTTTGGCTGTTAGGGTTAGGATGCCATTCGCCGTGCCCGCCAAAATTATCGTCGGGCATCGAGGCAGCCGCGGCTTTGAATAAGAAATAAAAGCACCAAACCAAACAGAAAGGTAGCACGATGGCGCGGAAACCGAGGCGGGAAAAATTAACATGCCAGAAAGACACAGCCATAAAAAAAGCCACCAGCAGGGCAAGGAGATTGGCCTTATTTAGCGATTTTAACCGTGAAAATAATTCACGCGTTAAAAGAAACATCCCTAAAATGGTTAGCCAGCCAAAAATTGCCGCCACAATTTTTATATTCAGAATACTGACGCCGAAATATTTGAAATTCAGCGCAATCAAATTCATAAAAAAACCTTCGCGGCCGTTATTATCGGGATAGAACATCCGGTAGTCGCCGGACTCCATGGCATCAATAGCATCGGTGCCGTTCATGGCCACGTCTGGATAGAGCCCAGGCGGAATCTGGTTTAATTGCCAGAAACGGAAAAAGGCGGCCAAGGCTAAAATAATAAGCAAAAAAACAATAGTTTTTTTATTGGACATAAATTTATTTTCCCCATTTGGCGAGGAAAGAGATTATAGTTTATTCTTCATTAATCCTTATCATAATTCTACCATCTGCTAGCTTATATCAGAAATGGATTTTTTTTCGTCTCTGTGGATAATTATTCATGTTTATTTCGGGGGTTTTTAGGTATAATAGATTTATAGAGAGCAAGTATTTTCTAGACGAAAAAGGATTATGAATATTGACAATCAAAATTTTTCTCAACAAGAACTGTCCGGGTCAAAAAAAGCGCAAAACAAAAAGGCCTTAATGCTTGATGACTTGAAGGTTATACTTGAGACAAGAGGGATTCCCGAAGAAGAAAAAAAAGCATTCATTAACTCTTTTAGGTCAAAAATTAAAAAAGAAACTGATGAAGATTTGCTTGAAGCGGCTCTCGCTAATGTTTCTTTGGCTGTCGTAAAAAGAAGCGCGGAAATTAAAAAAAACGCCAATCTTCCGGACGGAGCAGCGCCGTTGATGCCGGAGCAAAAGCTGGAAGAGCTTAAGCCAGAAAACAATGCCGGAGAAGACGAATTGAAATCAAGAGCTGAAGGTTTGATAAATAGAATAGATAATTTGGTTGACGGCATTTACTATGAGCCGACGATCGCGGCGGCTAAGATATTAAAAAGAAAGATTCCGGGGTTAAGCGTATCTTATAAGAATTTACCGGCGAAATTAGAAAAGAACGGCTATAGCGAAAAAACAGTGAAATCGCTTCAGGCCTTTTTGGATCATCTGATCGCCGCGTCTCAGGGCGAACCAGCCGCGAGTATCGAAGGCAAAGCGGGAAAAGAGTTAATAAAACAAACCGAAGAGAAAATTGATCAGCTAGCCGAATTAAATAAAAAATTAGGCGAGAAAGCCGAAGTGGCTTTAAAAAATAAAGTCATAACCTCATCCCAAGATCAGGCGATTTTAGAATTAATAAATGGCAGCGAGCCTTTATTTTTGGCATGTGACA
>CAZNNV010000005.1:12043-13982 GCA_964574515.1 uncultured Candidatus Saccharibacteria bacterium | reverse complement strand
AATTCAAGAACATTATCAAAAGATTCAACAGATGGCTGATGATATTTTTCCGGAAGCGCCGCCTAATTTAGGCGCGTCGGAAAACAATCATCCGGCAGAATTAATTTTTGAGGGGTCTAAGGCAGAAAATAAAATAATAACAAAACTGGAAGAATTATATAAGGAATATATCGCCCGGACGAAGAATAAAGATTTTAAGAGCATTGAAGGGCTGGTCGCGAAAATAGATAAGAAAGAAAAAGAGCTTTGGCATTTGATGCGTTCTAAGAATGCGAGTTTAATAAAAAAAGATTTTAATATTATATTTAAGGCCGCGACGGATAAAATTAGGACGCGGATAGCGGAAGAGCTAGATGCTCAAACCGAGGCCGGCAAAGAAAATCTGCCAGCCGCGGATGAGGGGCCGGAGTCAGCGGCCATAAAAAAAAGAAACCATGAATTAAACGAAGGGAGAGAGATCTTAAAAGGCGGGGCGCAGAAGTTTTATGAAATGTTTATAACCGCGGTCAGAGAAGACGGGGAATGGCAGAAAGCCAATCTGGTGAGGCAGGCGGAATATTTTAAAGAAAAATTAGAGAATTTTATAGAGCGCTTTGTTAGCGCAAAAAAAATATCCGTTAGGAATACTGATAAAAATTATTTGATTGATTCCACGCATAATAATTTTTATTATTGGCAGATGTCTCAGACGGCTAAATAATTGATTTTGATTTTTAATTATAAATATTTTATTTTTTAAAAAATATAAAGCCATGGTTGAATTTAAAAAATTAGATGAAATAATTGCGGAGGGGGAAAAAGATATTTTAACTCCGGAAGGCGTTGCTGAACCCGGCGGCGGAGAAGAAAAAATACCAACAGAGCCGGAATTAAAGAAAGCCGCCAAGCCCAAGAAGCCGAGAAAAGAAAAAGCGCCCGGAGAAAATCCGAAAAAAGCCAGAAAGCCGAAAGCGGAAAAGGCAGCGCCGGTTAAAGTTGAGCCAAAGCTAGAAACGACACCTGATGCATCGAGCGAGGCGGCCGTAGCTAGGGGCGAGTCTACTGATTTCGAAAATTTTAACCCGAATGATTACGGAAGAGGAGGCGGTAGAAAAACTATGCCTTTAGACGATCAAGCCGCGATGCTTTTCGCGATGCGCGGGACACCGGCGGTTGATAAAGAATATATGCGATTAGTTAACGAGGCACAAAATTATTTTACTAGAATAATTCAAACGGGGGAAAGTTCAGATGTGGCCGAGAAACATGTTAAAGAAGACCTCGAAGCATTTTTTTTAAATCGAGCAGGCATGAAAACATCTTCAGACCTAGATAAACAACAAAAAGAAGATCTTCGTGCTTTAGTTAATAAAATTTCCGGAGAGGTTGACAAAAGGCCGGTTGTTGTTGAATCAGAAAAAAATACATGGGAAGTCGCGGGGCCAGAAAAAAACAGACAGGAAGCCGCGGAACAAAAAGTTGTCAGTCCAGAGGTTGAAAAGATTAAAGAGGCCGGGCCAGAAATAAAGGCGCCAGCCGAAGAAGCAATTGATTTGAAAGAAGAGATAGTTAAAAGCCCTGAAGAGGCTAGATTGATTGAAGCGCGGGGAAAATATATTAAAACTGAAAATCGGGTCTATCAGGAACACAAAAAAAAGAATTTTATCAGGCGGATGCTTGGTTATGAAATCAAAGATGAAAATAAAGAACTGGAAACGGCGAGGCATGAACATAATGAAGCCATCAACAAATATGGCAAATCATTATTGGAAAAAAAGGCGGCAGAATTAGAGAAAAATACTGATTTAAGCCCGGAAGATAAATTTCTTCAATTAAGAGAATACGCGCAAACGAACCTGCTGGCGGAAATGAGCGAAAAAGAAGAGAGGCAACTAAGCAATTTGCGTTTGGCGGAAGCGCCGCCAGAGCAGCAAAAATGGTTTAAGCAGTCGCTAGTTTG
>CAZNNV010000005.1:10666-12033 GCA_964574515.1 uncultured Candidatus Saccharibacteria bacterium | reverse complement strand
GCAAGATGGGGAGAGTGCAACGACTGTTACTCTCAACGGCTGTTGCCAGCGGGGTAGCTTTGTCTTTTGGTTGGGTGGGCGCAACTAGTGTTGGCGCTTATGCCGCTTATAGGGGAGGCCGGTCGCTTTTGGGCATGGGCGCCGGTTATATTGCGGGCGGATTGGCTGATTCTTTTTATAAAAATAAGCGCGAAGGGATAAAAAAAGAAAGCGATATTGACGCAAGATTAAGAATAGAAAATATTGGAAAGTTCACAGCGGATAAAAGTCTGGAAAATATAATGAATGTGCTTGAAGAGCAGGCAGCCGGGAGCCGTTTAAAATTAATGGAGTTAGCGCGATTAGAAAAGCGGCATAATCTTTATAAAGGCATAGTCACCGCGTTAACGGCCGGCTCGGTGGCCGCTCTTTCTGGTTCTATTGAAAAAAGCTGGGCAGGCGGCAGCGGAAAAATCACAGATATAGCCGGGAAGCAGGCAGACAATAAAGTTTTAAGCGATATAAAGATTAAGTCCGGCATTGATAATCCAACGGTTGAAGATTTTTCAGAATCTTCAGCTAAGGGCGCCGGCAGTCTTATAGATAAATCGGCAACAGGGGCGCCACCAGGTCAATTGACTCCGGAACAGGTGCGTCAAATATTACAAGGGAAAGGGATGGGCAGTGTCGTTGAAAAGTTAAGCGGAGCAGGAAAGGGTTTAGATTTAAGCGTGGCGGATTTAGAAAAAATACCGGGTACCGGATCTCAAGCTATTGATTTAACTGTTGGCAGTCGCGGGCCGGAGGGCGCTATCGTGGATTATTTCAGGGGTAAGCCGGAAATGGCCAAATATTGGGGTTGGGATGGCAAAAGTCCAATTGACCAATGGGCCGGCGCAAAAGCGCATCAATTATGGCTGAATCTGGCCGACGGGGAATTAAAAAAACCGGAAATTTTGGCGGAATTAAAAGAATTGGGATATCCGGCTGATCTGGATGGTTATGCCAAAATGATGCAGCGCATCGGCCAAGGAACGGTGAAATTGTTTGATGATGAAAAAATTGGTTTAGTGGATACACATTTCTTAAAATCTGTGCCGACAGAAACATCCGTGCCGGGAGCCGGAGCCGCGGCGGCAGAAATAATAACAGAATCGCCGCCCAGCAGCCCGGCGGGCGCAGTTGATTTATCTCATTATGACCAATCTGGCAGCCCCGAAGCCGGAATAGAAGGCATGCCGATAAGCAAGGGCGATCTTGGAGATATAGCGACAAATGCGCCATCCGGCGGCGGCGCGGCTCAGGAAGGCTTGGCTAAAGCCCCAGGCGCGGCTGTTGATTCGGAAATACCAACTAAACAGGGCAATCTAAGCGATTTAGCAAATGAA
>CAZNNV010000005.1:4059-10656 GCA_964574515.1 uncultured Candidatus Saccharibacteria bacterium | reverse complement strand
TAATTTAGTCGATGACTGGAAAAAGGCAAGGGAGGGCGTTAAATTTGAAGATAAGCCTGATTTGCCGGCTTGGGAGCAGAGAGTTTCAGACGCGGTTCAGAAAAATTTTAAACTCCATCCGAGCAATTATGAAAAAATTAAATTTATGACGGTGGAAAGATTTTTAAGGGATACTCCTAAAGCTCCTTATCCTTTTTCAAGTGTGACACCAATGCAAAAATTAGCGCAATATATTGAATCTCATCAGGTGCCTGCGTTCAGGGAAAATATGATGCGCGGCTCGGTGCAGGATTTTCTCGCCAGGTTTTTCTGATTATTTAAAAAATAAATTAATAATAAAAAAATATATGAACCCCGTTAGAAATTATAAATTTTAACTGGGTCATAAAAAATAAATTATGGATTTATCTAATAATAAACAAAAAATTTCTAATGGGGTGAATATCAATGATTTATTGCAAATTGATTTAATCAAACATTTGGGTTTAGACAATTTGCCGGCGGAAAAAAAAGAGGAAGTGATTCTAAAAATGGGCGGAGTCATTCAGCAAAATATTTTACTCAGGATATTACGGGAGCTGGATGATAAAGATAAAGACGAGTTTGATAAAATTCTAGGGGAGAATAATGATGAGAAGACGCTGGAATTTATCAAAAGTAAATTGCCGAATTTCGACGATTTGGCCAAAGAAGAGGTAGCTAAATTTAAAGAAGATGTAATTGAGCGGATGCAAGGATTAATTCCGCAAAATTAATATGCCTGATCCATATCGTGAACCAATTAAAGAATCGCCGTCAGCGGCACCGTTGCCGGAATCAGCGTTCGTAGAGAAAAAAGAAGCAGTGTTGCCGCCGGAAAAAGAAAAACCAGCCGAACAGGCAGTGCCGGCAGAACAGCCAACCGCGCCGAGCGTAGCTGCCCCTGTTGCCAGCAGCGCCGGCCAAATCCCGGCCGTTGCGGTGGCCGAGGATGTCCAGAATCTGCTTTCTTATGAAAAAAATCAGCAACTGAAAGCGCTGGTGGATTTGGCTTTTACCAAAGGCGTTAATCACGCGGCGGATGTAGCGCGCCAGCTGGACAGCCCATATTTGATGGATGAATTTCACGATACTTTAGTGGATAAATTACATAAAGAACTGGTACGGAGAGGTAAATTAGAAGAAATTTAATGCCATTCGATCTCAATCTATTTTTATTTCCCTTAGCGGTGGTTTTATTTATTGTCGTGGTTATTTTGGGCGTTTATTTGGCAATAAAACTAATTCAGGGCAAGGGAAAAGTTATTCGGGCGCTCAATATGGCGTTGTTTTTGATTTCGGTGCCAAAAATTTCCGGCGAAGAGAAAGAAAAGAAGCCGTTTAAGGAATTAATCGCCAGTATGGAGCAGTTCTACGCCAGTTTGAGCAATTTAAAAGATACCGGCTTAAAGGCCTTTGTTTATGGTCAGCCGGTTTTTGTTTTTGAAATGGCGGTGGCGCATGTTGGCGAAGAAATTTGTTTTTACGCCGCGGCGCCGCGGCGCTGGGGCAGTGTTTTGGAAAAGCAAATTCATGGCTTTTTCCCGACAGCCGAAGTGAGACTTGTTGAAGATTATAATATTTTTAATCCCACGGGGGCGAGTATCGGCTCATATCTTTTCGCAGCGCGGGGCAAATCATTGCCTTTCCGCACTTATCAGAACATGGAGGCCGATCCGTTGAATGAAATTGTTAATGCTTTGAGCAAACTGGAAATTGAAGGCGAGGGCGCGGCGATTCAAATTATTATCCGGCCGGCGGATAATAATTGGCGCAAGGCTTTGTTAAAAATCGCGCGGCTGATGCAGCGCGGTCGGGCTTTTGACAAGGCTAAAATAAACACCGATAAAAATGTTGTTTTTAAAGCGTTGGATTTTTATAGCGAAAATATGGGCAACAAAACCGGCCAGCAGATGCCGAATCAGCCAATGTCGCAATCAGTCACGCCGATGGATACGGAGATTATTAAAGCGCTGGAGGCCAAGGCCGGCAAAGTGGCTTATGCGGTGAATATCAATTTGATTTGTTCGGCGCCGAACCAACAGCAGGCCCAGCAGATTCTATTGCAGCTGGAAAGCTCATTCGCCCAGTTTAATTCTGCTAATTTAAATAGTTTCAAGCCGGCGCGCATAGGCTTCGGCGGCGCGCTGAAAAAATTATTTTATTATTTTTCTTTTCGGATATTTGAAGCCAGCCGCAGTTTTATTTTAAGCACTGAGGAGTTAAGTTCTATTTTTCATTTTCCGACCACCAGTATCGAGACGCCCAAAGTAAAATTTATTAAAGCCAAGCAAGCCGCGCCGCCGGTCGGTTTGCCGGTTGATGGTTTGGTGCTGGGCAAAAATATTTATCGCGGCGTGGAAACAGTGATTAAAATGGCGCGCGACGACCGGCGGCGCCATCTCTATCTGATTGGTCAGACCGGCACTGGTAAGACGACTTTGATGAAGGGGATGATACCGCAGGATATTAAAAATGGCGAAGGCCTAAGCGTGATTGACCCGCACGGCGAGTTCGTTGAATATGCTTTGGGTGTCGTGCCCAAGGAGCGTGCCGAAGACGTGATTTATTTCAATCCGGCGGATTTAGAGCGGCCCATTGGTCTTAATATGCTGGAATACGACCCGAAATTTCCGGAACAAAAAACATTTATCGTTAATGAACTGATAAATATTTTTGATAAGCTCTATGATTTAAAAAACACCGGCGGGCCGATTTTTGAGCAATACACGCGCAACGCTTTGATGCTGCTGATGGATGATCCGAGCGGCGGCGCGACTTTGATGGATGTGCCGCGGGTCATGGCTGACGGCGCCTATCGCCGAAGATTGCTTGAGAAATGCGCTAATATCGTGGTTAAAGATTTTTGGATAAAAGAGGCGGAGAAAGCCGGCGGTGACGCGGCGCTGGCTAATGTTGTGCCTTATATCACCTCTAAATTCAACACCTTTATCGCCAATGATTTTATGCGGCCGATTATCGGCCAGAGCAAGTCATCCATTAATTTTCGTGAAATAATGGACGGCAAAAAAATTTTGCTGGTTAATTTAACCAAGGGGCGCCTTGGTGAAATCAACAGTAATTTATTAGGCATGATTATCGTCGGTAAATTAATGATGGCGGCTTTCGCGCGCATTGATACGCCGGAAGAACTGCGCCACGATTTTTATTTATATATTGATGAGTTCCAAAATTTTACCACCGACAGCATTTCAACTATTCTGTCCGAAGCGCGCAAATACAAGCTTTGCCTGATTTTGGCGCACCAATACATCAAGCAATTACCGGAGAAAATTCGCGATGCGGTTTTTGGTAATGTCGGTTCGCTATTGGCGATGCGGATCGGTGCTGAGGATGCGGAATTTTTGGTTAAACAATTCACGCCCGTCTTTGACCAGAATGATTTAATTAATATTGATAACTGGAACGCTTATGCCAAATTATTAATCAATAATCTGACTTCTAAGCCCTTTAATCTAATAACTTATCCGGCGCCGCCGGTCAATAAAGAAATAGCCGAAGCATTGAAAGAATTATCGCGGTTGAAATTTGGCCGTGACCGGGAATTGGTAGAAAGTGAAATAAATCAACGGTATAAAATATGAGCCGCAAAAAACCCTGTTCCCATTGCGGGCCGTTGCCGGCGAACCATTGGGAAAGCTGGATAAATGACTGGTTGGTTTGGTTTTTTAATAAATTTGAAGCACGAATAAAAAAAATCGGCGGCGGTTTTTTGGGAAAGCCCATTTTATTTTTTGAAAACCAAATAACTGCTGCGGTCATTTGGCTGCTGCTTAAATCAAAAATTATCTCTTTAACGGCAGACATTGACCGGAGCAAAATTTATAACCGGACGCTGGTTTTTCTGGACGAAGCGAAAAAAAAGGGTTATCGCGCGGGCGCCGTTTTATTTTTAGGAAGATATAATAATCAGTTTTTTATTGAAATTAGCGGTCAGCGGATTTTTTTTGAGGGCTTGCCGTTGGGCCGGCAGAGGCGGAATATTGCTAATATTTTCATTGACGATAAGGCGCGGCTTAAGGAAATATTGCGCAATCATGGTTTGCCGTTTGTTATCGGCCAAAGTTTTTTTAGCCGGCGGGCGGCTTGTCGGTATGGCTTAAAACTTGGCTGGCCGCTAGTAGTCAAGCCCCGTTGGGGCTCAGTCAGCCGCCATGTTTTTGTTGATATCAATAGCAAAGAAAAATTAAAAGAAGCGATAAAGAATGTTAAGGAAATTTGCCCTTGGGTGGTGGTGGAAAAATTTTTAACCGGGGCAAGCGTTTGGCGCGCGACGGTTGTGGATTATAAATTAGGCGGCGTGGTTAAAAGAATTCCGGCTAATGTGGTTGGCGATGGCGTGAGCAGTATTGCGGAATTAGTTGAAACGAAGAATGCCGATCCGCGGCGGGGTGAGCCCAAACAGAAGGACTGCACTTATTTAAAAATCGTTTTAGACCAGACCAGCGCTAAATTATTAGCGGCGCAAAAATTAGCTTTCGGCGGTGTGCCGGCCCGCGGCCAACAAGTCTGGTTGCAGGAGAAAATAATTTTAGATTTAGGGGCGGACTTACTCGACGCGACTGGCGCGGCGCATCCGGATAATATTAAAATTTTTGAGCAGGCGGCGCGGGTTTTTGGCGCCCAGCTTGTCGGCATTGATTTTTTATGCCGCGACATCGGCGTTTCGTGGCGGGAACAGGAATGTGCTATAATTGAATTAAATTCTCTGCCTTTTATTGACATGCATCATTATCCCTTAGAGGGACAGCCGCGCAACATCGCGGCAATGTTGCTAGCGATGATGGAGGAAGAATATAAAATTAATAAATAATTAATAAGAAATGTTATTCACCCCGTTAGAAATAAAAAAATAGCGGGGTTAATCAAACTATTATGACAACAGACAATATAGGCAAAATTTCTAACGGGGTGAATGAAAATGCCAGCGGTTTTTCCAAGAAGGATTTATTTGTTTCGTTATTTATCGGTGAAGCAACGGCTTGGTTGCTAATCGTTTTATTCAGGGGTTTGGTTTCGGCTGAACTTTACGCTAAATTTTCTAATATCTTGTTTTATCTATTGCCAATTGGTTTTCCTTTAGTCTGCGCTTTTTTTCTATATATCGCTTATCAATTAGGTAAAAAAATCGCGGTATTAAAGCAAATCGGCCGTTTTGTTTTGGTCGGCGGTTTTAACACAGTGGTTGATTGGGGTATTCTGACTTTTTTAATCTTTTTTTTCCGGCAATATCTCTCAACTGACTCTAAAGACATTATCTTTAATGTTTTTTCCGTCGCGATTATTTATTATACGCTTTATAAAAGCATATCTTTTGTTTTATCGGCGGCTAACAGCTATGTCTGGAATAAGTTCTGGACTTTTGAGCGCCGGACCACCGAATCAGTCAGTAAAGAATTTACACAATTTTTTATTGTGACGGTTATCGGCTTTTTAATTAACGTCGGCATTGCTTCGGGAGTTTTTAAATTCATCGGACCGCTGGGGCCGTTGAATTCGGACCAATGGGCGATTGTCGCTGCGGTTTTTGCCACTGCCGCTTCCATGGTTTGGAATTTTATCGGCTATAAATTTATTGTGTTTGATAGAAAGCCAGCGGAGAATTTGCCAATGGGTCAATAGAAATTTAGAAGGGAGGGGTGCGCGATGGAGATATTAGTGAAGATGGAGGTTGTTTGTCCAAAGAAGGAGGGCAAAAATTTAGACCTAACAATCATTCGGGGCTGTTGTTCCTTTAATGTGCCTGATGGCCAAAAAGATATTTTACGCCCCAATCTTGTCTGTGTGCCTTTGTGTGGTGAATTTATGGGGTTGCGCACGATTGGGGCTGACGGGTTTTTTATCGGCGTCAATTGTAGGGCGTTAAATAAGAGGTGATTTGTGTTTCGTTTTTTTTCGGGGTTTCCTTTATAATTCGGAGGCCCCGTTTTGTTAAAGTTGAAAGTTCAATAAGGAATGGGTTATACTTATAAGGAAATAAATCCACTAAAAAATGAGGGAGAAATTTATGGAAAATCTTGTTTTATACCGCAAATATCGGCCGCGAAGTTTTGGCGAAGTGGTTAATCAGGAGCATGTGGTGCAAACGCTCTCTAACGCTTTAACTATGGGCAAAGTCGCCCACGCTTATTTATTTACCGGGCCGCGGGGCACTGGCAAGACCACTATCGCGCGGTTATTGGCTAAGGCGGTCAATTGTGAAAACAGGAAAGATTCGGCTGAGCCCTGCAATAAATGCGGCGCTTGCGGGGAAATTAATGCCGGCCGGGCGCTGGACTTGATTGAAATTGACGCGGCGTCCAACCGCGGCATCGATGAAATTCGCGATTTGCGCGAAGGGATAAAATTTTCGCCGACGCGCCTCAGATATAAGGTTTTTATTATTGATGAAGTGCATATGTTAACGCGTGAAGCGTTTAACGCACTGCTCAAAACACTGGAAGAGCCGCCGGCCCACGCCATTTTTATTCTAGCAACCACCGAACTGCATAAGGTACCGGCGACGATTCTTTCCCGTTGCCAGCGGTTTGATTTCCATAAATTATCACTGGAAAAAAT
>CAZNNV010000005.1:224-4049 GCA_964574515.1 uncultured Candidatus Saccharibacteria bacterium | reverse complement strand
GGGGAGAAGGTAGCCGAAGAAGCCTTGAATTTAATCGCCGTTAACGCCGAAGGGGCGATGCGTGACGCGGAATCGCTGTTGGGGCAGGTGATTGCGGTGGAAGATAAGGAAATAACGCTGAAGGAAGTGCAGGTAATTTTAGGAACAACGGACATTGCTTCGGCTAAGGCTATGGCGGATTATTTGGCAATAAAAAATTCAGCCGGCGCGCTGGAGTTGATTAATAAACTGGCGCAGGACGGGGCTGATTTGGCGCAATTTAATAAATCGCTGATAAACTATTTGCGCAAGATGATGATTCTAGCGTCAGCCGCTTCCCTCGGCGCGCCGGACAAGCAATTTAAAAATCTCATCGCGCCGGAATTGACTGATGAACAAATAAAAATTATGCTGGAGCAAAGCCAAAAATTCACTTCGGCCGACTATATTAAAATTTTACACTTGCTTGTTCGTGCAGAAAATGAAATAAAATTTGCCATTTTGCCGCAATTGCCGCTAGAACTGGTCGTGGCTGAATTAGCGATTAAAGATATTTAACAATTTTATGACACCAATCAGATTGCCCTGGCAAAAAAGATTTTTTGACATTTTTATCAGCCTGGCGGCCATGATTTTTTTCTCCTTTTTCTTTTTGATAATTTTATTAGCGATGGTTTTAGAAATGCTATTCCGGCCGATTGCCCGAGGGGGATTCTTTTATTCCGAAACAAGAATGTCTGCCGGCCAGCCGTTCAAAATCTATAAATTCAGAGTTTTTAAAAAAGGCGTTTTGAGCCAAAATATAAACGGGGATGGCATAATCCATACAAAAAAATTGGAAAATAACGGGCATAACTTGACGTTCGTCGGCAATATTCTGAGGCGAATTTATTTTGACGAACTGCCCCAATTATTCAATGTTTTAAAAGGCGATATGAGCATGGTCGGTCCGCGGCCAACAAATCTGGAGAATATGGAAAAGCTGCTGCAAGCCGGCCATTTGTCTAAATTTCAAATTAAAGCTGGATTAACGGGTTATTTCCAGTCGCATAAAAGCAGCAAATACAATTTATTCCAGGAAGAAGAAGACAATAAATATATAGAATTTTGCCGCCATCATTCTGGCTGGCAGATTGCCTTTTATGATTTAAAGATAATTTTTTTGACAATTTTAACGATTTTTCGCGCCGAGGGAATTTAATGAAAATTATTTATTCCGAGATCGTCTAATGGTAGGACAGCGGCCTTTGAAGCCGTTAATCGGGGTTCGAATCCCTGTCTCGGAACATATGAATTTATCTAACCGTAAAAAAATAATAATTTATATATCGGCCGCAGTGGCAACGTTGATAATTTTAACTATTATCGGACTGCGGTTATGGATTTGGCGCGCCGGGGTGGAAATGTGCGCCGGTCGGATCGTGGAGATGGATGATAAAAGTTTTATTGTGGAAAATCGGCGAGGGGAAAAAATGACAATATTGATAAGCCCGGAGACAGAAATTTTAGAAGGCAGAAAATGCATATCAGGACAATCGCTGGTCGGTGAAGAAATTTTTGTGGTTGGCGCGCCTAATGCGCAAAATGAAATTGAAGCCAGAGTCGTAAGGATTATTAAACATAAATAAAGTATTGGTAAAATAAATGAAATGGGAGCAAAGAATTTTTTAAAATATTTACCAGTCGTGTTTTTCGTCTGTTTCTTTATTAGTTTATCAATCTTTTTTTATTTTACTCCGCCGGATAAGTTAATTGGTTTTGTCGGGGTAGAAAACGCTTATTTATTGATTTTCGTTTTAGCTTTTATCGGCGGTCTAACGACTTTCAGCGGCGTGCCCTATCATTTAGTTTTAATCGCTTTGGCTGTTGGCGGGCTCAATCCTTTATTCCTTGGTTTTTCAGCCAGTATCGGAGTGATGTTGGGCGATACCACTTCTTATTTTATCGGCCTTAAGGGCGGCGAGCTTTTACCGAGGGCAATTCAGAATATCTTTCAGAAGATGATCGCGTTTTTTATGAGATTTCCTAGATTGTTGCCTTTCTTTTTTTTGTTTTACGGCAGTTTTATCCCTTTTTCCAATGATTTTATTGTTATTTCCATGGGGTTGGCGAAATATCCGTTTTGGCGGGTGATGGTGCCGCTGGCCATCGGCAATATTTTTTTCAACACCGGGCTGGCCTTTCTAACTGTTTATGCCTATAGTTTTGTCCAAAGAGTGTTTTTATAGAGAATATTAAATTTTTATTAAGATTAAAATTTATGGCGATAAAAACTTATCCTGGTCTAATTGACGCGCATGTCCATTTGCGCGAGCCGGGAGCGACAGACAAAGAAGATTTTTATACCGGTTCGCGTTCAGCAGTGGCAGGCGGTTTTACGTTTGTTTTAGATATGCCGAATAATCCTTTGCCGACAGTGAGCATCGTGCGGTTAAAAGAAAAAATAAATTTATCAAAAAAGGCGATTTGCGATATCGGTTTTTTTTATGGCACGGATGGCCAAAATATAAAAAGCTTTAAAGAGGCGGCTAAAAATCCGCGCGTCTACGGTTTGAAGATATTTTTAAACCATACTACTGGCGATTTGCTGGTCCATGATTTAGCGGCCCTGGAAGAAATTTTTAAAGCGTGGAATTCCGATAAACCGATAGCTGTCCACGCCGAAAACATTGAATTGGCGGCGGCGATTGATTTGGCCAATTTATATAATCGGCGGCTGCATGTTTGCCATCTGTCATTGGCGGAGAGCGTAGAATTGGTAAGAAAGGCAAAAGCAAAAAAATATAAAATCACGGCTGGCGCCACGCCCCATCATTTATTTTTAACCGGCGAAGACCGTAAAAAGCTTGGCGGCTACGCCGATATGAAACCGCCATTGGGAAGCAAGAAAGACCAAACAGCTTTATGGCAGGCGCTGAACGACGGCACAATTGATATTGTTGAAACTGATCATGCGCCGCATGCCAAAGCGGAAAAAGAAAGGGAGAACCCCGCTTTTGGCGTGACCGGCCTGGAAACAGCGGTCGGTTTATTATTTTTAGCGGTGAAAGAGAAAAAAATTAAAGAGAGCCAAATTAAAAAATTGCTATACGACAATCCACGCCGGATTTTTAACATTCCTATTCAGTTAAAAACATCTGTTTTAATTAATACGGATAAGAAATGGATTGTCGGCGAAGCGGGTTATGAAACTAAATGCGGCTGGTCGCCGTTCAATGGCTGGGAAGTTTATGGTAAAATTGAAAAAGTGGTGCTGCGGGGGAAAATATTATTAGAAGAAGGAGAGATAGTATTATAAAATAATCTATTTGTAATCATCATCGATAATGGATCAAAAGACAAAGACACGAAATAATCTATTTGTAATCATTCTTTGATCCGCCGGCTGGCGGAAGGAGGGAAAAAATTTTATGCTTCAGAAGCCATTTTATAATCCGAATATTTCTTACGAAAAAAATTATCAAGACGGGCCGTTTGGCGGTTTTGCCGACGGCGATGTTTTTGAAAATCAAGGCGAAGCGAGTTTTTATTTCTTCGGCCATCGGGTTTATTTGCCTTTTGGCATTCCGGCCGGGCCGCTACTTAACGGTAAATTTGTCAAAGCGGCGCTGGATAAGGGTTTTAATATACCGGTTTATAAAACCGTCCGGACAAAAAAATATCCCTGCCATCCGGTGCCGAACGTTTTGGCGGTTAAAGTTGACGGCGACCTGACCATGGCTAAAGCCGAAAAACAATTAACGGCTGATTATAATTATCAGGAGCCGCTGTCTATCACTAATTCTTTCGGTGTGCCTTCTGCTGATCCCGATGTCTGGCAGCCGGATTTAGCCGAAGCTGTCCGAT
>CAZNNV010000005.1:0-214 GCA_964574515.1 uncultured Candidatus Saccharibacteria bacterium | reverse complement strand
CCAAGCCCGGCCAGGTTGTTGTTGCCAGTTTTCAGGGTTCAAAAGCCGGTGATCACACGTTTGATTCCTATGTCGCGGATTTTGTTTTGGCGGCGCGGCTGGTTAAAGAAACGGGCGCGAAAATTCTAGAAGTGAATTTTAGCTGCCCTAATGAAGGCACGGCTAATCTTTTATGTTTTGACGCGGATAGAGTAAAAATCATCAGCGAAGCGAT
>CAZNNV010000004.1:2456-17136 GCA_964574515.1 uncultured Candidatus Saccharibacteria bacterium | reverse complement strand
AAACAGATATTACATTACCATAACTATTTTAGCGTTGTTAATTGGCGGTACGCTCTATTTAGGCCGGTCTACCGCTGAACCAAACCGGCCGATCAGCTGGGGCGTGACATATTCGCAAGATTTTGCGCAAAAACTCGGGCTTGATTGGCGCCAGACATATTTGGCAATTTTGGATGATTTGAAAATTAAAAAAATCCGTTTGATTGCCCGTTGGCCGGAAATTGAGCCAATAGAGAATGGATTTGATTGGGCGGATTTGGATTGGCAAGTGGCGCAGGCCGCGGCGCAGGATGTTAAAATTATTTTAGCCGTTGGCCATAAAGTGCCACGCTGGCCGGAATGCCATCAGCCGGATTGGGTGCAGGACCGGCGGACGGCTCTATTGGAATATATTGAAGCCGTGGTTAATCATTATAAAAATAATCCGGCCATTGAAATTTGGGAAGTGGAGAATGAACCATTTTTGCCGTTTGGCGAATGTCCGCCACTGGACATTGAATTGTTGGATGAAGAGATTGCCTTAGTTAAAGAATTAGATCAGCGGCCGGTTTTATTGACTGACAGCGGCGAGTTGAGTATTTGGGTCCGCGCGGCTTCGCGAGGCGATATTTTTGGCACGACGATGTACCGCTGGGTTTGGAATAAATACCTCGGTTCTTATAAATATCCGATTCCGCCGAGCTTTTTTCGCGCTAAAGAGCGGCTGGCGCGTTTGTTCGTCGGTCGGGAAAAACCTTTTATAGTTATTGAATTGCAAGGCGAACCCTGGACGCATAAGCAAATTTATGAGATTTCACTTCAGGAACAATTAGAGCTGATGCCTTTGGCGGAATTTACCGATTTAATTGATTATGCTAAAAAAACTGGATTTAACGAATATTATTTATGGGGTGTTGAGTGGTGGTATTCATTAAAAACCCAATATGGCCATCCGGAATATTGGGAATATATTAAGCATTTAGCCGAAAGTTCATAAAACTTATAGAGTCCGCCAAGCTGATTTTATTGGCTTCACGGTTTTATAATTTTATAACTTCATAGCTTTTTATGTACTATCTCGGTTTTGATATCGGCGCTTCCAGCATCAAAGCAGCACTGGTTAAAGACAAAGAAATCATTAAAAAACAGCTTGAAGAAACACCTTTGGATTTGGATGGTTTATTAGTTTCGCTGGAAAATATTTTTAATGGTTTAGCGGTGGATATGCCTAAAAAAGAAATTAACGGCTTAGGTTTTGGTTTCGCCGGCATGTTTGACGGCAGGCGCGAAATAATGCTGAATAGCCCGAATATCGGATATCTGGATAATCAGCCGTTGAAAAAATTATTGGAGAAGAAATTCGGATTTAGCCCGGTAAAAGTGGAGCATGATGCCAATTGTTTTTTATTGGCGGAAAAAGAAACCGGTTTGGCTAAAAAGTTTAAAAATGTTTTTTATTTAACCTTGGGTTCCGGCGTCGGCGGCGCCTGGATGACTGATGGGAAAATATTTACCGGTTCTCATGGCGCGGCCGCTGAAGTCGGCCATATGATTTTAGATATTCATCATGGTTTTGATTTAGAGCGGTTGGTCTCCAATAAATTCATCGTAAGTTTTTTAGGGGCGGCTTCTGATCAAGCCGGTAAATTAGCCGAGGACGGCGACGCCCGGGCGCAAGAGGTGCTGTCGCAAATGGGCAAGAATTTAGGCGTTGGGGTGGCTAATATTATAAATATTTTTGATCCGGAAGCAATTATTATCAGCGGCGGCTTAAGCGAAGCTAAAAAATTTATTTTGCCAGGCATTGAGGAAGGCATCAAGAAATTTGTGGTTTCGCCGGCTGCCAGAGAAACAGAAATTTTATTCAGCCAATTGGGCCGTTTTGGCGGCGCGTTTGGCGCGGCTTTGCTAGCGGCAGATAATATTAATTAAAAAAATATGAGCGAAAAACCAGAAGACAGAAAAGTTATAGATATATTTTCTAAAGAGCCTTTATTGGAAGAAGAAATTGAAAGAAGGGCGATGGTTGGCGGCTTGATGGACGAAGTGGGTTCAGTGGCGGAAAATTTAGGCCCGTCTGAGCCAGAAAATTTTTGAAAATGGCGATAGGAATGAAATTTTAGAAGAATTGAAAAGAATCGCAAATATTAATTTAGATGAGGATGGCGGTGGTGCGAGGGAAAAATAATTTTTTAAAGAAAAAGGCCCGCTTTGTCAGCGGGCAGGAACGGGGATAAGTGCTTTTTGTGTCAGATTAAAAATTTTTTAACAAGCGTGCAATACGCTTGCCATGGGCAAGAGGCTATGATTTCCGTTTTTTCGCCAAGTCTCTTGGCGATTTCTTTTGAGTGAACGGAAAAAACAAATTTTTCTCCGTCATACGAAAAAGAAAAAACCATTTCCCCCTTTTTTTCTGGATTACCTGTTTTTTTTAAGATGGCACGGACAAAATTTACCCAGGCATCCCATGATGATGCAACAAAATACGTCTCTGCGTGCTTCATTCCTTTCCATTTTATCGGAAGAGGCACTTCGTCATTTTCTGGGTTAGGGTTTATTGCTTTCAATACTTCCCGATCCGAGAAAAAAAATGGTACAGGTACAGTTTTTTGCATCTAAATCCCCCTTAAAGAATAATGAAAATGAACCACATAGAACTTTATATATATTATAATAGGTTTTTAATATAAGTCAAATTTTTTGTGGATTATCAGGGACTGGTAAAAAAATTAATTGAGCGAGGCTATCTTAAAACACCTTTAGTTATTGACGCGTTTAAGAATATTAATCGGGCGGATTTTGTGCCGGACGAATTGAAAGATGAGGCCGGCGATGATTCGCCTTTGCCGATTGGCTGGGGGCAGACGATTTCTCAGCCGCTAACCGTCGCATTAATGCTGGAATTACTGCAGCCGCGGCCAGGGGAAAAAATTCTAGATGTTGGTTCTGGTTCGGGCTGGACGAGCGCTTTATTGGGGCAATGCGTCGGTGAAAAAGGCCAAGTTTTTGCCGTTGAACGGATTCCGGAACTTTGTGAATTTGGCAAAAATAATATTTTCAAGTATAATTTTATAGATAAGGGGATTATAAAATCAATTTGCGCTGATGCGAGTTTGGGATTGGCTGTTGAGGCGCCTTTTGATAAAATTTTAGTTTCCGCGGCAGCGCCAGATGTTTCCGCCGAGTTAAAAAATCAGCTGAAAGTCGGCGGGCGGTTGGTGATGCCGGTCAAAAACAGTATTTGGTTAGCGGAGAGAAAAAATGAAAAGGAATTTAATGAAAAGGAATTTTACGGATTTTCATTTGTGCCTCTGATTAAAAACCATTAAATATTGAATATTAAATAATGGAAATAAAACAAACAGAAAAACAAGCGAGCCGGACGCCCATTAGGAAAAAAATAGAATGGGGGGTTTTTTTAATAGTGGCTGTTTTTATAATGGCTGTAGCCGGCTTAGCAATGGCCGGTTATATTTATTGGGAAGTTTTTGTGCCGATTGATAAAAGAAGCCTGCAAGAACGGGAGTTTATTATTGAGAAAGGCAGGGGCGTAAAAGAAATTGCCGCACAGTTGCAAGGTGAGCAGCTTATAAAAAGCGCTTTTTGGTTTGAAACATATATTTGGTATAAAGACCTTGGCGCTTCATTAAAAGCCGGCCAATATTCTTTAAGTCCCGGGCTGAATGTTCCCG
Organism: uncultured Candidatus Saccharibacteria bacterium; assembly: GCA_964574515.1. Taxonomy (GTDB): domain Bacteria; phylum Patescibacteriota; class Minisyncoccia; order Portnoybacterales; family GWB1-42-6; genus CAZNNV01. Next base: position 13,465 of record CAZNNV010000004.1, on the reverse strand, counting down.
AAATGACAATGATTTTAAGCGGCGGTCAAGTAATTGATAATTCCGCTCAGATAACCTTTCCTGAGGGCTTTACCTTAAAACAGATCAAAGACCGTTTAATTGAAAATGATATTGTCGCTGCCCAGGAGTTTAATGGCGAAATGGTTGATGGTTTTCAGTTGCAGTATAAATTTTTGAGCGATTTGCCGTCGGGCACTAGCTTGGAAGGATTTTTATTTCCCGATACCTATCGTTTTGACAAAGAAATCAAAAAAGAGCAAATCATTAAAAAGTTCCTGGATAATTTTGATAAAAAATTAACGCCGGATTTACGGGAAAAAATCAGCCGGCAGAATAAATCATTATATGAAATTATCAATTTGGCTTCAATTGTCCAGCAGGAAGCCGTTGGCGAAGAAGAGATGCCGATGATTGCCGGTGTGTTTGCCAACCGCTTGCGGATTGGCATGGCGCTGGAGTCCGACGCGACAATTAATTATATTACTGGCAAGAAAATGCGCCAGCCGCTGTTAGAAGATACGAAAATTAAGTCACCCTATAATACCTACGCCAATAGGGGTTTGCCGCCAACGCCGATTTGCAATCCCGGTTTAGCGGCGATCAAGGCGGCGATTGAACCAGCGGTCAGCGATTATTTGTATTTTTTACACCCGTTGAACGAACCGGCGGTTTTCAGCAAAACGTTGGATGAGCATAATAAAAATAGAATCAAATATTTGAAGTAGCCAGCCGGGGCTGACCAGTTGGATCCTTAACCGTTTAATGAAAAACCCCTAATGGGGTTGACTATTTAACTAAAAGCGTATAAACTAATATAAAACAAAAAAAGAGTGTCATCTAAACAGAAAACAAGCAAATTCGGGGTTGTCACGGAAGCCTTGCCAAACACCACTTTTAAGGTAAAATTGGAGGATGGTGGGGAAATTTTGGCTCATTTGTCGGGCCGGATGAGAATGAATTTTATCAGAATTTTGCCGGGCGACAAAGTAACCGTGGAGATGAGCGAGTACGATAATAACAGAGGCAGAATAGTCCGACGCGGTTAATAATTTTATCGCGCGTGCTAAATATCCGCCCTGCATCCGCCGATCGGCGGAATGGGGGGTCCCGTGGATGAAAAGCGGGGCTGCAGGATTGTTTAGCGCTTTTTGATTACTTATGAAAGTTAGAGCATCGGTTAAAAAAATTTGCCAGAAATGTAAAATCGTGCACCGCAAAGGGCGGATACGGGTGATTTGTCCTATCAAAAAACATAAACAGCGGCAAGGATGACGTTCGGCTGACCGCTTTCAAAAAACGCGGTCGGCTGTTCAAGATAAAATAATATATGGCGCCGGCCGCCGCTTATGTCTCGTTGCCTCGTAAAAATATAAAACAACAAAATAGGGGAGGCAACTGCGACATGTTTTTGAAAAGCGGTCAGCCTCGCTAAAAGTAAAAAAATCTATGCCACGCATCGCCGGGGTGAATATACCCGATAATAAAAGAATAGAAATCGCTTTAACCTATGTTTATGGGATTGGTTTGACTTTGAGCAAAAAAATTATCGGGCAGGCAAAGATTGATCCGAATGTACGGGCTGGAAAATTAGCGCCGGATGAGATTAACCGGTTGCGCGATATTATTGAAAAAAGTTTGCGCGTGGAAGGCGATTTGCGGCGGGAAAAGATGTTGAATATCAAACGATTGAAAGACATCGGCAGTTATCGGGGGATTCGCCATATAAAAAATTTGCCGGTTCGCGGCCAACGGACAAAAACCAATACTCGGACGGTACGCGGCAATGTACGCAAGACAATGGCTTCGGGTAAGCGCGCGGTGGAAAAGAAATAATGGTTTAATAAAAAATTAGAATATAAAATTTGTAAAAATTTAGATAAAATTAGCATGGGAAAGAAAAAGATTCAAACTCAAACAACCGAAGAAGTCTTGAAAGAAGAGGCAGTTTTGGAGTCGGCGCAAAAGAAAGCCGCCGGAGTGGCTTCTAAAAGCAAACGGACAGAAAAAGGGCGGGCTTACATCCAGTCGTCTTATAATAATACTTTAGTAACAATAACCGATGATCAGGGCAATGTGCTGGCTAATTCTAGCGCGGGCGCCCTGGGTTTTCGTGGTCCTAAAAAGTCCACGCCGTACGCGGCGACTAAAGTGGTGGAAACGGTAACCGAAAAGATTAAAAAAATTGGTTTACGGCAAGTTAAAGTTTTTGTTAAAGGTATTGGGAGCGGACGGGAGGCGGCTATCAGGGCCTTGGCTTCACGCGGTTTGGATATTTCCAGCATTAAAGACATAACACCAGTGCCGCATAATGGTTGCCGGCCGAAAAAAGTCAGGCGGGTATAAGTTTTTTATTGTGCAATTAGAATTCATAAAATAATATGGCCAGACTAACTGATGCAAAATGTAAAAAATGCCGGCGAGCCGGCGATAAACTCTTTTTAAAGGGAGATCGTTGCTATGGCCAAAAATGTGCGATGGTCAAACGGCCGTACGCGCCGGGCATTCATGGCAAAGCGCGCCGCCGCCGGGCTTCAGAATTTTCTACCCAGTTAGCCGCCAAACAAAGAGTCCGCTTGGCCTATGGTTTGATGGAAAAACAATTTAAAAAATATTTCTCGGAAGCTTTAAATAAGAAAGGCGATACTCGCCAGAATCTGATGAAAAAATTAGAGATGCGGCTGGATAATGTTATTTTCCGCGCCGGTTTGGCTAAATCGCGTTCTTTGGCAAGGCAGTTAGTCAGCCATAAGCATGTTTTGGTTAGCGGCAAGCCGGTGAACGTCGCTTCTTATGAAGTCAAAGAAGGGCAAGTTATTAGCTTTAAAGAAAGAATTAAGAAATCATCAATGTTTGAGAATATTGCTACGGCTTTGAAAAATTATCAGGCGCCTTCGTGGATTAACTTGGATATTGAAAAAATGGAAATAAAAATAATTAGTCAGCCGTCTAGTGAGGATTTAGGCAATTTGGCGGCGCTTAATTTAATCGTTGAATTTTATTCAAGATAAAGGCCTGGGTCTTCGTTGAGAAAAAACGCGCATATTTTTCTCAATAAACACCCTTGCTTTATAGAAAACCCATGTTAACCATTCCTTTGCCTCAAAAACCGAAAATTACTACCAAAGAAGGCCATCGTGCCATCTTTGAGATTGAAGGCCTTTATCCTGGCTATGGAGTAACTTTGGGCAATGCTTTAAGGCGGGTAATTTTATCATCTTTGCCCGGCGCAGCTATCACGGGAGTCAAAATTAAGGGCGCTCAGCATGAATTTTCCACGATTCCTTTTGTTGCCGAGGATGTTATTGAAATAATTTTAAATCTGAAGCAAATCAGGCTGAAATCTTTTTCCGGTGAGCCGGTAAAATTATTCTTAAGCGCTAAAGGCGTAAAAGAAGTAAAGGCCAGCGATATCAAGGCGACTTCGGAAGTGGAAATTATGAATAAAGATTTGCTTATCGCTTCCTTAACCGATAAGCGCTCGGAATTGGAAATGGAGATTGATGTTGAGCCTGGCGTTGGTTTTGTGCCGGCGGAGCAGCGTAAAAAACAAAAATTGGAAATTGGCTTAATTGCGGTTGACGCGATTTTTACCCCGGTGCGCAAAGTAAATTTTGAGGTTGAAAACATGCGTGTTGGCGATCGGACTGATTATAATAAATTAATCTTTGATATTGAAACGGACGGCAGTGTCGCGCCTGAAGAAGCCTTTATTAAGGCCAGCCAGATTTTAGTGACTCAATTCGGCGTTTTTTCTGCTGAAGAAGAAACTGCTGTTGAAACAGGGAATAAAGAGAAAAAAGAAGAAAAATCGGATAGTGAAGTAGCGATAGAAGAAATGAAACTTTCCACCCGCACTCTGAATGCTTTAAACAAAACAGAAATAAAAAATGCTCAAGATTTGTCGGAGCGTTCGGAAGATGAAATTAGCCAGATAGAAGGGATGGGGGAAAAAGGAATTGTTGAAATTAAGAAAGCATTAAAAAAGCTGGGGCTGGGTTTAAAGGAATAATCACGAATAAAAAAGATGAAGCATTTAAAAAAAGGCAGAAAATTTGGACGTGAAAAAAATCAGCGTCGGGCTTTTTTAAAAAGTTTAGCGGCTAATTTAATATTGCGTGAAAAGATAAAGACCACCTTAGCGCGAGGCAAAGAAATCCGCTCAACGACAGAAAAATTAATTACCCGGGCTAAAAAAGGCCAGTTGGCGGATCAGCGGATGATTAATGGCCTTTTACCGAAAGCAGCTGCCCAGAAATTATTTAAAGAATTAGCGCCGCAATTGACGCGGACCAGCGGTTATCTCCGTCTAACCAAAATCGGCCGACGGACCAGCGACGGGGCGGAAATGGTCACGGTAGAGATTATCAAATAGGCGATATTAATGAAAAAAGATAAAATAGAAATTGAAAAAACAGAGTATGAAATAGATGCGGCCGGAAAAATTCTTGGCCGTTTAGCCGTGGAAATTGCGAATTTGCTGCGTGGCCGGAACAAGCCGGATTTTTTACCGCGTTTAACACCTAAGAATATTATTATAGTTACTAATACCGATAAAATTAAATTTAGCGGAAAAAAGTTAAGACAAAAAATATATTATCGCCACTCGGGCTATATGGGTGGATTGAAGGAACTGTCGTTGGAAGAAATGATGGCCAAGGATTCTCGTGAAGTTTTACGCTTAGCGGTTTATGGCATGTTGCCGAAAAATCGCCAGCGGGACAGGGCTATCGTCAATTTAAAAATGTATAAAAAGGATAAATAATCTTTTGATTAAAAAATATGCCGGAAAAAGAAAAATCAGTTAAAATTAAAAAACCTGTTGTTAAAAAGGAGTCTAAGCCGAAAAAGGTTAAGCCGGTGGCGGTTGAAAAAAAATCAGCGGCCGAGGCGGAAACGGAAACGGTAAAATCCGAAGCGGTTTTAGATATGGCAGAACAATCAGCGGCGTCGGAAATTGATAAGAGCGATAAAAAAGCTAAAAAATATTATGAAGCTGTTGGTCGCCGCAAGGAAGCGATAGCTCGGGTGCGGCTTTTTACCATAAAGCCCTTTGAAGGTGAAGAAGGGAAAATAACGGTCAACAATAAATTTTACAAAATCTATTTTACTATTGCCGAATTGCAGCAAGCGGTGGAAGCGCCATTGAAAAAATTAAAATCACTGAATCGATTTGAGGTGGTAGCTACGGTTAAGGGCGGCGGTCAAAGGGGGCAGGCGGAAGCCGTTAGGCATGGTTTATCCAGGACTTTATTGATTTTTAACGCTGATTTTCGCAAGAAATTAAAAAAGGCTGGTTACCTCAAGCGCGACCCGCGAGTCAAAGAACGCCGTAAATATGGTTTGAAGAAAGCACGTCGGGCGCCGCAGTGGGCTAAACGTTAAAGCTTCATTATATCAAATACCCCCCATCTTTTTTAAAAAAGGTGGGGGGTATTATTTTTTGCCAGCGATAATCAAAATAAAAATTTCTGGTATTTTTTTTTATTCTAGTTTAAACCGATATAGAATGATGCCGGTTTTATAATAAAAATAATTATTGTCGCGATTAAAGTGTACTTCTGGCGCCGGCGCCGAAAGCAAATCAACGGTATTGCGCGTGTCGCGATCATCCAGTTCGATAATTTTTATTTGGTCGCCGGTGGTATAAGCGATATATTCATTATTCGGATAGAAAGTGGCTTGGTTAATTGGTTGGGATTGGCGGGTGATGATTTCCGTGTCACCAATTTTTTTATAAGGCTGAACCAGGATATCCGCTAAAAAATAGACATGAATTTCATTGTCATTATAATAAAGTATTTTTTTGCTATCGCTAGAGAACTCAGCTTTTTTAACGTTAGCGGCAATTTTCAAAAAATTATTATCTTGCCGGTTTAGCCAATAAAGTTCGCCACTAGCCGTCAGTGCCAAAAAATCATTATTATTGTTGAAAATTTGGTAGTTAGTGGCAGTGGGCAGAGGGTTGATGCCGAGTTGTTTTTTATCTGTGCCGTTTAGATCGCTGCTATAGAAAATATAATTTTCTTTGGAGATGAAATATAAATTTTGGTTTTTCGAAATCCAGCCGGCAGTGGTGGAAGCGGTCAAGGCAGCCTGACTTTGGCGGTTTTTTTCTGCTTCATCCGTCAGATAATAAATGATGCTGGAGGTGGCGTTGGAATTTATCAGTTCCGGATTTATTTTTTTTGGGAAAAGAAAAACATTGCGTGCTTCAGTCACCAGCCGGGGATAAACCGGTAAAGTTTTTTCCCAATCATAAAAGCCATCTTTAGAGATCTTGATTTTATAATCATTAGGCGTCAGACGGGAGATTAAGGCAGCGGTGGTATCAATTAATTTATTGTCTAAAAAAATTTCGGCGTTAGATGGCGTTGATTTAAAATAAAGGCCGCCGGTTTGGGTAATTTTATGATTTTGCCAATCGTAAGAATAGCCGATGGCGTAAAAAATTGTGGCTGGGGCGCCTAGTAAAAATATCAAAACAAAAAGCCAGAAGATTAAGCGGCGTTGAATTCGATTCATATGATTAATTATACAATGGTTTATCATTAATTTTCAATGCCGCGCCCAGCCTTGCCATTAATCGCTTTTTGATTTAAAATAATGTCATATGGAACAGAAATTTATTATCGAAGGTGGCAGACAATTAGCCGGAGAAATAGGGATAAAGGGCGCTAAAAATGCAGCGTTAAAAATTTTTCCAGTGGCCTTAATGACCGAGGAGCCGATTTTGGTTAAAAATTTGCCAGAAATTGAAGATGTGGCGCGGGCGCAAGAAATGTTGGCGGCTTTGGGGCATAATGTAAAAAAACTTAGCGGGGACGCTTGTGAAATTCAATATCAGAGCAAAAGATGTGTGAATTTGCCGGCTGAGCTGGTTAATAAATTTCGGGCTTCAATAATGTTTGTCGGGCCGCTTTTGGCTACTTGCGGCGAGGCAGAATTTCCGCATCCGGGCGGTTGCGTGATTGGCGCCGGCACGCGGCCAATCGATGAATTTTTGGATGGTTTTGCCAAAATGGGCGCTGAGGTGGCAGAAAAAGAGAATCATTATAGATTGACGGCTAAAAAGTTAAAAGGCGCCGATATTTTTTTCAAAAAAATTACGGTGACCGGTACGGAGTGCCTGATGACGACTGCTTGTTTGGCTGATGGAACAACAATTTTAAAAAATTGCGCCATGGAACCGGAAGTTTCGGCGTTGGCTGAATTTTTAAATTCTATTGGCGCTAAGATTGATGGCGCGGGCACTTCGACTATCAGGATAACGGGCGTTAAAAAATTAGGCGGCGGTGAATATAATATAATTCCTGACAGGATTGAGGCAGGAACTTTTGCCATTTTGGCCGCCGCGGCCAATAACGGGGAAATTGTCATACAAAATTGCCGGCCGGAACATTTGGAGGCCTTATGGGTGAATTTTGATAAAATTGGCATAGATTATAATTTAGAAAAAAACAGCGTTGTTATTAAGCCAAGCAAAAAAAGATTGGCTTATGGCATTAAGACCCACGAATATCCCGGTTTCGCCACGGACTTGCAGTCTGCTTATACGGTTCTAATGACCCAGGCACAAGGTTCTTGTTTAATCCATGAAACCATTTATGACCGGCGGTTGCTTTTTACCGATTTATTAACGCAAATGGGCGCCAACATTATTATGTCTGATCCGCACCGGGTGGTAATTAATGGTCCGACAAAATTATATGGGCGGAAATTAGTCAGTCCGGATTTGCGCGCCGGCATCGCTTTGGTGATTGCCGCTTTAATTGCCGAGGGCAAAACGGAAATTGGTAATATTTATCAAATTGAACGGGGATATGAAAACATCGTGGAAAGGTTGAGAGGATTAGGAGCGGAAATAACAAAAATGTAATTTTTATATTTTATTGTTTATAAAAAAAATTGGCATAGATTTAGGGACAGCTAATACCTTAGTCTATGTGCCCGGCAAGGGCGTCATCATTAATGAGCCAACAGTAGTCGCGGTGTCATTGAGCGATAATCGCGTTTTAGCGGTGGGTAATGAGGCTAAAGAGATGCTGGGCCGTACGCCGGATACCATTATCGCTTCGCGTCCGATGCGCGATGGCGTGATTGCGGATTATAAAATTACCGAAGCAATGTTAAAATATTTTATTAACAAGGCCGGCGGCACTTTTCGCCTTTTCCGGCCGGAAGTGATGGTGGCAGTACCAGCCGGCATTACTTCTACTGAACGGCGGGCAGTAGTTGATGCAACTATAAATGCCGGCGCTAAGGCGGCTTATGTGGTTAAAGAACCGGTGTTGGCGGCGATCGGCGCCGGTATTCCGATCAATGAGGCGGCTGGCCACATGATTATTGATATCGGCGGCGGTACTTCTGAAGTGGCAGTTATTTCGCTTGGTGGTATTGTTGCCTGTGCTTCAGCGCGGGTTGGCGGCAATAAGATTGATCAAGCGATTGCCGAGTATATCAGAAAGAAACATAACTTGGCGATCGGCGAGCGGATGGCTGAGGAAATAAAAATTGCCATCGGTTCGGCCTTACCCCAGAAAGATGGCGGTTCCTATGAAGTCCGCGGCCGCGATTTAATCAATGGTTTGCCGAAAACGGTTGAAATAAAAAGCTTGGAAATAACGGAAGCGATTGCCGAGCAATTGCGTGATATTATTCAGACCGTTAAAAACGTTTTACAGGAGACCCCGCCGGAACTTTCGGCGGATATCATGGATCGGGGGATGATTTTATCCGGCGGTTCAGGATCGCTTCGTAACTTGGCTCAGCTGATTGAACACGCGACCGGCGTGCCTTGTTATTTGGCCGATGAGCCGCATCTCTGTGTCGCTAAAGGCGCGGGTATCGCTCTTGAGCATCTAGAGGTTTATAAGCGGAGCGTGATGAGTAAAAAATAAATTTTTAAATAAAAGCTTATAAAAAATGGTTCTTAACAATAAAATAAGGAGGTAGGATTATGGATTTTTTAGCGATTGAAAGGGATGAAATCAGGGAAATTTTGTCTAAAGCAGTAAAAGTTAAAAAAAGCGGTGCTCTTTGGATGCCGCTTTTAACTCGGGATCAGATGTTTGATATTTTAACTATTAGTGGAGATGGCAGAAGGGTGTGCGAAAGAATTCTGTCTTTTTGCGAGCCGGTTTCTCATTGGCCGGAGGATTCATCTTGTTTTAGTGAGATGAGAATCATAAAAGGTGTGCTCAGCTTTGAACCGGCCGTATACATTCCGGAGCCCGCGTATAGACAATTCATCTTTTTGAACGAAGATTTGAAAAAAGAGATGAGGCACGGTCTCGAAATCACATCCGGCTATCAGGCAATAGGTTTCCGCTTGATAGTATTTTTAGCCTATTTTTATGACGAAGAATGGGACTTTCAGGCGACCATTAAGAAAATAGTTTTACCGGGGAAGAGCCAGCATGCTGATTTTAAGAAACCCGCATTGGATTTTAGAGTCGAGGGAGGAAATGGCATTTGCTTCGCGGATTCTGATCAATTTGAGTGGTTGCGCGAAAATGCTGAACGGTATGGGTTTGCTATCCCTTATGATTATAATAATAAAGAGGGAATAAGCTTTTCGCCCTGGCACTGGCGATATGTTGGTAATTAATTGGAGGAGTTATCGAATTATAATTTTAAAGGGGCAGGCATTGCCCCTTTGTTTTTTTTATCATAAGATTATGATATGATTATCGGTATAAACGCCGCGGCGGCGGTGAAGCAGCCGCGAACAGGCGTTGAAGAATATACATACCAGTTGATTAAACATTTAACGATGCTGCCGGAAGCGAGGGGGCATCGATTTTTGTTATATTTACCCTCCGAAGCCCTAGCAAAGGAGGGTTTCGATTTTTCTTTGCCTAATAATTTTGAAATAAAAGTTCTTTATTGGCCGTTGCCAATTTTATGGACTCAAATCCGGCTGGTTTGGGAGATGTTGTGGCGCAAACCAGATATTTTATTAATTCCGGTGCATATTCTGCCTTTTTTTTCGCCAAAAAATTCTGTAGTAGTGGAACATGGCCTGGAATATGAATATTTTCCAGAGTATTATCCGGCATTATTTCGCTGGTATTTATGTTGGAGTACTAAGCGTTCCGCTAAGAAGGCGCAGCGGATTATCGCGGTATCGAAAAAGACGAAGCAGGATTTGATGAAATTTTATGGATGCAAGCCGGAAAAAATTGAGGTGGTTCATCATGGGGTTTCTTTCTGTCATTCCGAGGCCGTAGGCAGAGGAATCTCCCGCGAGCCACGCGGAGCTTTAGCGGAGCGGGGCGAATGTGGGTCTCGCATATGCGAGAGATCCTTCGCTTCGCTCAGGATGACGAACAGTAAACCCTATATTTTATACCTCGGCCGGATTGAGACAAAAAAGAATATTCAGGGTATTTTGGCGGCCTATAAGATATTGAGGGAAAAATATGGCGTGCCGCATCAGTTAGTCATAGCCGGCGGCAAGGGTTTTGGATATGAGGCGTTTCAATTAGACTTAGAAGGCGTACTTGAGACGGGTTATGTCAGCGAAGAAGAAAAATGGCGATTTTTATCTGGGGCTGATTTATTTTTATTTCCGAGTTTTTGTGAGGGTTTCGGTTTGCCGGTGTTGGAAGCGCAGGCGGCGGGCGTGCCGGTTGTTACCTCTTATAACTCTTCATTGCCGGAGATAGCCGGCGAGGGCGCGGTTTTTGTTAATCCGGAAAATCCCGGTCAAATTGCCGAAGCGGTTTATAAAATTTTTGAAGATAGGCAATTTCGTGATAAAATAGTAGCAGCCGGATATGAAAATGTGAAAATATTCAGTTGGGAGAAGTGCGCGCGAGAGACATTAAATGTTATTACAATGTTAAAAAAATGAAAGTAGCGCTGGTGCATGATTATCTGATTAGATTCGGAGGGGCGGAGAGGGTGCTTTTGGAATTGGCCAAAATGTGGCCAGAGGCGCCGATTTATACTTTATTATACGATGAAGCGAAAATGAACCAATGGTTTCCGGCTCAGCGGGTGCGCGT
>CAZNNV010000004.1:320-2446 GCA_964574515.1 uncultured Candidatus Saccharibacteria bacterium | reverse complement strand
TTGTAGTTTTTCTATGGTCATATCGCGTAAATCTTTGATTGGATATCGCGCTAATATGCGCGCCGTTTCTTCGCCGACATGCACAATCCCCAAACTATAAATAAAACGACTCGGGGTAATTTTCTTTTTTGCAGCAATTTCCCAAATGGTTGAAAAAACGCCATAAGTATTTATTGCCATTTTTACCGATTGCGCCCGAAACTTTTGATTTACGCGATTTTGATTTGGTGGTTTCTTCTTCTTCGGTTTTTGCCAAGGGTGTTGTGACCCGCCCGAAGACAATTCATATTAATTATTGCCATAACCCGGCGCGATTTTTATGGGATTATTCTTTTGAATATTTAGACCAGCAACATATCGGTGTTTTTAAAAAAATTATTGCCAATTGGGTTTTAAATTATATCCGGCTTTGGGATCGCGCCTCTAGCAAGCGGGTTGATTATTTTATCGCTAATTCTAAAGCCACGGCTGACCGAATCAGTAAATATTATCGGCGTGACGCCAAAGTAATCTATCCGCCGGTGAAGATAGCTAGCGGCGAGCGGCTAATAACAGATTGTAAAGAGATAGGCAAGGATTATTTTTTAATTGTTTCGCAGCTGACGCCTTATAAAAAAGTTGATGTGGCGATTGAAGCGTTTAATAAATTAAAATTACCATTGGTAATCATTGGCGACGGGCCGCAAAAAGAATCTTTGTTAAAAATCGCCGGGCCAAATGTCAAAATTTTAGGTTGGTTGGATGATAGCACTACGGCCGCTTACTATCAGAATTGCCTGGCGTTTATTTTTCCTGGTGAAGATGATTTTGGCATGGCGCCGGTGGAAGCGATGATGTTTGGCAAGCCGGTTTTGGCGCTCGGCGCCGGTGGGGCGTTGGAAACAGTTTTACCGGGCATGACCGGCGAACTCTTTGACGCACCGACGCCGGAAGTGTTAGCGGATGGGGTGCGCCGTTTGCGTGAGAACTTATCGAACTATAGCCCATTAGTGATAAAAAAATGGGCGGAGAAATTTTCTGTGGAAAGGTTTATGGTAGAAATGACGGATTATTTAAAAAAATTAGGCATCGCGATACCTTAATTTATAATTCTTAATTTCTTTTTCTATGGTTATTGGCCACCAAAAAATTTGGCAGTTTTTAACACGGGGTGCCGCGAAGAATCGTTTGGCGCATGCTTATCTTTTTGTCGGGCCGCCGCAGATTGGCAAGCGGACTTTGGCTTCAGAGTTTATTAAATGGCTGTTGTGCGCCAAACATGGTGCCGCGGTGCCCTGCCAAGTTTGTCATTCTTGTCAGGAGATGGAGAAGGGCGCTCATCCTGATTTTATGCTGGTATCGCCGGAAGTTGATGAAAAACAAAGAAGCCGGGCGATCGGCATCAGTCAAATTAGGGAGCTCCAGCGGCGCTTGAGCTTATCGCCTTATGCGGCGGATCATAAAGTAGCCTTGGTTAGCAACGCGGATGCGATGAGCGATGAAGCTGGCAACGCTTTTTTAAAAACTTTGGAAGAGCCATCGGGCCAGGCGCTGATTATTTTAACTGCTCTTAGCGAAGAAAGTATTCTGCCAACAATTGCTTCGCGTTGCCAAATAATAAAATTTTTGCCGGTGCCAGAAGAGAAATTAGCGCACGGGCTGGAAAATTTATATAAAAAAAACGATATCAGGCAAATTTTACCTTTAGCTTTAGGCCGGCCAGGCCGGGCCATTAATATTTTAAGCAATCACGCGTGGCTGGCAGACTGGGAAAAGGATAAAAGTCTTTTTAAAAAAATAATTAAAAGTGATTTGGCGGAAAAATTTTCTTTGGCGGAAAAATTATCGCGTGATGGGATTTACGCGAATGATTTATTGGAAAAGTGGCAAATTTTGTCTCGGGAAGAGCTTTTGCGTTCAGTCAAAGACAATCAGATTAATCACGCCATGCTATCCTTTATAAAAAATATCCAAATAACCAGCCGAATTTTAAAAAATTCTTCTTTCAGCGCCCGTTTAGCGCTGGAAGATTTAATGATTAAAGTATAATTATGAAAATTTTTACTTTTTTTATTCCATTGATTATAATTGCGCCGTTGGCCGCTTTGCCGGCTTCTTGCTCTCCTGGCAAAGACGGCGGAGTTTGG
>CAZNNV010000004.1:0-230 GCA_964574515.1 uncultured Candidatus Saccharibacteria bacterium | reverse complement strand
AGGCGGCAACATGGGAACAAAAAGTCGTTATTTCTCAAAAGCAAAGTTTGGCCGCGGCTAATATTCTGAATATTGCCATTGATCCATTGAGTGATAATATTCTTTATTTGGGCACCGAGGGCGACGGTTTATTTAAAAGTATAGACGGCGGGGAATCGTGGTATGCGTTAAGCGCCAAAGACACTGAATTTAAAAAAGTATATATTCTCTCGGCGGACTTTACTGCTCAC
>CAZNNV010000003.1:7287-17580 GCA_964574515.1 uncultured Candidatus Saccharibacteria bacterium | reverse complement strand
CCCCGCCGTTGCGAAACAGATCATCCGAGCGCTATCAAAATACAGGGGTTTTGATACCCTTTATTTACTTTCCTTGGCTTTTTCTTCCTGCTCCGCTAGCTCCTTAGCGCGTTTCTTCTGTTCCCGCTTGGTCAATTTTTTCATCACATCAATAACCTGCCGCCCTTGATAAGTGCCACAGTTTTTACAAGCCTGATGCGGTAAAACCGGGCTGCCGCATTTCGGGCATTTTGACAAGCTTAAGACCTTCAGCGCTAAATGCGAGCGCCGCCGGTTCCTTCGTGATTTAGTGTGTCGTTGTCTTGGTATTGGCATGCCAATATTGTTTAAAAATTATTTAGTAAAAGGTATCAATCCCATATTATCCAATAATAATCTTGCTTCCTGATTATTTTTTTCTATCATCAGCGCCCGCTGCCAAGCAGCCCGCGCTTCGGAAAAATTTCCCACTTGATAATATATTTTGCCCAGCGCCAGCTCGGCAGCAATAAATTTTTTGTCCAACCGCAGGGCTTTTTGAAAATATTCTATTGCCTGATTGCCGGTTTCTTTATTTTCAGCGTATAAAATCCCTAAATTATATAATACTTCCTTGGAACCGGCATATTTTTCTAGACTTTTTTCAAAAAATAAAATGGCTAAGTCATCGCGTCCGATTGTCTGAAAAAATAAGCCCAATTGGTTTAATTCTTTAATATCCTGACTTACTAATAAATCCTGCGCTTGAACCGTTAATTTATCCCCCGTTAAAGCGTGCTGCTTTATTAAAGAAGCATAGCCAGGAATATCGCGCACCCAAATAGCAACCGCACCATCGAGGTAAACCATTGTCCAGCCGCTACGGATAGGCATTATCTCTAAAAATCTCCTGCCCCAGGGCGTTTGATCGGTATGCAAGAAAAACACATAATCCAGACCGTATTCTTGCGAATATTTATTCCAAACCGCCTCATCCTGCTGCATCGGAATATAAACCCGCTGGAAAAAATCGGCTGGATAGGCTTCGGGCCGGCCATCCACAAAAATCTTTTGTTGTGGATATAACCGCCAAATCAGATAACCGCCAATGTCAAAATTATTGAACATTCGGCCGGTAATATTTTGTTCTTTTAAAAAATCAACCGCCTTGGCGGCGCCCGGCGGAACGATTAAACCGAATTTTTCATTCCTATTTGCCTGTAAATAATATTTGTTAGTTACAAACAAATAAACGCCTCCGATTAGAATAACAAAAATTGCCGCTAGGGTCAAGAGGCGTAAAAAGACGCGCCATAATGAACGGCCCCAGCGAACAAAATACTTATCATAATCTTGGCGCGCCTGAGAGAAATTAACGGCCAATATCGGCCAAATCGCCAACCCCAGCAAGGGAAAGTTCCGGATCGCCCGCCAGGATAAAACCACGAACAATAAACCGGTCAAAAAATAAAATAACCTAAAACGGCGTATATTGATTATAAAGCTCAAAACCAAAAGAATTACGGTTATTTTGAAAAAAACAATCGTCGGATTATCCATTAATGTTTCCAAAAAAAACGGCGACTGGTTCTCTGCGATAGAATAACCATAATTCTTAAAAATCACTAACGGATAAAGCAAGCCGCGCCAAGTATTGGGATTAACAAGACAAACCGCGCCTAAAGCCAAGCCGGAAACCGCTAAAAATATAACGTGCCTGATAAAGGCTTTTCTCCTGTCTAATTGGAATAATTCCCTCCGCCTAACCCAAAGCCGATCTAAAAAGAAAAAGAAGAAAATTACCGGCCCAAAAATAAATGAAATGTGCAAGTTAACCCAAAACAATTGCAGCGGCAATAACAGCCAAAATGACCAATTAATCCGCTGGCGGTTTTTTTCCAAAATATACAAAAACAATGCTAAAATCAGCCAACCAAAAACCTCAGGCCGGATATCAACGCGCTCGGATAACAGGCCTAGGCATAATAAACCGCCTAGAATCGCGGTAATAAAAAACTTTTTGCGGTAAACCAGCAAAAAAATAATGGCAAACGTTGCCAACACGAGTAAAGTATTAAAAATAATCAGCCCCTTGATGCCGATAATATTATACAAACCATAATAAATAACCTCGCTCAACCAATGATGATTAATAAAAGAAAAATTCGGCTCGGCATAAGAGTATAAATTGGTTGTGGGTACGCTTTTCGTCTGCCAAATAATCTCGCCCGTTTTTAAATGCCGGCCCAAATCCTGGTATAACGCCGTGGCATTATGCAAAAAAACCGCCGCCACCAGCGCGAATAATAATAAAATCAAACTCCCCCGTAAAATCTTGGGCCAAATGTTTTTTGACTTGTTTATATTTTTTTCGTCCACTTGAGTTAGTTTAACTTTATTTCATTTTACCATAAAATAAAAAGCCCCGCACGGCGTTCGGTAAAAAAATACCAAAAAACACCGTGCGGTTTGAATAAAAAATCAAAAAAATATACCCCATAATCACTTAACCGCCGCGGGCATTAAAAAGAGCAATAGCCCTTTTGATTTCGCGAATTAATTCGCCTGTGATTGTTTCAACGGCAACCCCATACGATGCAATAAATCCTTTCGTATAGCCGGCAATAGATCTATCAAGCCAAACCCCTCCTCCACAGTCTTTACCGTTTAAAAAAGGAATTGCGATCAAAACTTCGCCCTCTTCCGTCTTGACTTTTACCAGG
This sequence comes from uncultured Candidatus Saccharibacteria bacterium, assembly GCA_964574515.1. Taxonomy (GTDB): domain Bacteria; phylum Patescibacteriota; class Minisyncoccia; order Portnoybacterales; family GWB1-42-6; genus CAZNNV01. The sequence goes on along the minus strand of CAZNNV010000003.1, from coordinate 14,899 downwards.
AATTTCAAACCAAAAGCCCAGCTGTAACCATCTGATGCCGCGACTTTCTTAAATCCTTCATAGCCTTTGATTACTCCGGAAATTTCATTCAATAACCGGACATTAGGCATTTTTGTTGAGTTAATCTCAAGACGGTTAAAAAGTGTATTTAATAAAGCCATATTCTTTGTGAATATGGGACCATTATACCCCCTAAGCTGCCCGGAACATTTTTTTCTACTCATTTCTTTCTCCTCTCAAATATATTTTCAATTCTTTTTTTATTCAAAATAAAAAGGACTAACCAGTCCCCTCCTTCAAATAATCATAACAATTCCAAGAAATAAAGCAATAAAAATTTAGCTATTCAAAAGAAACCGTACCGGCGCGAAGGTGCGGCGGTGGATAGCGCAAGGGCCGTGTTGTTTAAGCGCAAAAAAATGCGCTCGGGTGCCATAGCCCTTATGTTTGTTAAAGCCGTAAACAGGATATTTCCTGTCATAGTGCGCCATCAGCCGATCGCGAGTAACTTTGGCGATAATGGAGGCCGCGGCACAGGACCAAATTTTTTCATCGCCCCGCTTTACGGCTTTTTGGTTGATATTCATTCCATCTAGTATAAAGTTTCCATCTAATAACAAATATTCCGATCTAACGCCTAAATCATCCAAAGCTTTCTTCATTGCCATTTTTGTTGCCTCTAAAATATTTATCCGATCAATTATCTTTTCTGAAACGATACCAACGCCATATTTAATGTTTGGCTGATTAGTCAAAATCCCGTACCAGCGTTCACGCTGGCTAGCGCTGAGCTTTTTTGAATCATTTATTTCTTGAATTTTAAACTTTGAATTTATGGCAACCGCGGCCGCAACCACCGGCCCGGCTAGTGGTCCCCGCCCCGCCTCATCCAGACCAACAACAAAATTATATCCTTGTTGCCAAAGTTTCTTCTCATAATTGAAATCGGGATGTGTTTTTTTTGTCTGATATGCTCTGTCTGCCATATTAATCTATTTTAATTCTAGCACGCTCCTGCCGTTGCTAAAAACGTCCTTTCTGTTCTATAATCAAGAAAGTGAGAGAAATGAAAATGAATTTTCATTTCCGAACGAACGTAGATTATACAAAGTATAATACTCTTATATGAATGAAAATAGACTTAATCTCAGCTGGTCAGCCGTCGAAAAGGCGCTCAATGAAGGAACTTTTTCCGGCTATAAAATTGGCATCCTGGAAACAGAAAAATTGTTTAAGGACTTCCTTAAACAAAAAAATATCCCCGGACAGAACATAAGCCGCCAAATCAAATATGTTAAGCGTTTTTTAAGTTTACCCGACAAATTAAGTTACAGCTGGCACACCTGCCAACGGATTATCCTAGAACCGGATTTTGAGATAAATCGTGAGGAAACCAAACAAATAATTTCTGGCTATTGGCAAGCGATGATTGACATTGAGGAAGCGGTTGAGTCACTGAACAGCTGGGAAAAAATTTCCCTGCGATTCAAATATTTTTTGAGTATTGTGATAAAAAAAATGCGCTGGTTTGTCGGCGCCTTTTTCGCTTTAGTCGCCCTGATTTGGTTCTTAAGCGAGACGCTCTGGGGACAAACCGCCAGCCGCGCGATTCTTATTGCCAATCATTTTTTTATTTTCCAAATCCTCTACTGGACCGCGATTATCATTATTGGCTTGGCGGTTTTAATGGGCATATTATATTTTATACTTAAACAAAAAAGCCGGTTCTGAAAAAGCACCTGAATGAAATTCACACATTTACACGTCCACAGCCATTATAGCCTGCTTGACGGCCTCCCTAAAATAGACGCGCTCATTGAGCGCGCTTTAGCGCTGGGCATGGATTCTCTGGCGCTGACTGACCACGGCTCCCTCTATGGCGCAGTAGAATTTTATCAAAAAGCCAAAAAGAAAGGATTAAAACCGATTATCGGCGTGGAAATGTATGTGACGCCCGGCGACATGCATGAAAAACAACCAAATGTTGATAATAAGCGTTTCCATTTGATACTGCTCGTTAAGGATAAAACCGGCTATGAAAACTTGGTTAATTTAGTCACCCTGGCCTGGCTGGAAGGATTTTATTATAAACCGCGCGTTGATAAAGAACTATTAAAAAAATATGCCAAAGGTTTAATTGCCACCTCAGCTTGTATAGCCGGCGAAATTCCCCGCGCTATTATCAATGGCGATATGGCTAAAGCGGAAATATTAGCTAAAGAGTACAATGAAATTTTTGGCCAAGGAAATTTTTATCTGGAACTGGCGCATCATCCCAATATTCCGGAACAAGCAATCGCCAACGACGGCTTAATAAAACTGTCAAAAAAACTGGGCATTCCTTTGACCGCCGCCCATGATACTCATTATCTTAACCCCGAAGATGCCGCGGCCCAAGACATTCTCATGCTGGTTAATACCGGCGCCAGCATTGAAGATGCTGACCGGCTGACGATGAAAGACAATGATTTTTCTTTGTGCCCGCCGGAAAATATGTGTCAGTGGTTTGCCCAGACGCCGGACGCGCTGACGAATACCGCTAAAATAGCCGCTGCCTGCAATTTTGATTTTGAACTCGGCAAATATCAATTGCCGCATTTTGTTGTCCCCGACAAACGTTCAGCTGAAGAATATTTAAAAGATCTCTGTTTTATCGGCCTGCCCAAGCGCTATCAAGGAACAATCGATAAAAAAATATTAGACCGATTGGAATATGAACTTGGTATAATCAAAAAAACCGGCTTCGCGCCATATTTTTTAATTGTCCAAGATTTTATCAATTGGGCCAAAAGCCAAAATATTGTCGTCGGTCCGGGCCGCGGCTCGGCCGCCGGCTCGCTAGTCGCTTACCTCCTAAACATCACCAATATTGACCCGCTAAAATATAATTTGATTTTTGAACGGTTCTTGAATCCGGAAAGAATTTCTATGCCTGATATCGATTTGGATTTTGCCGACACGCGGCGCGAAGAAGTTATTGATTATGTCCGGCAAAAATACGGCGCTGACCACGTAGCGCAAATTATTACTTTCGGCACTATGGCCGCCCGCGCCGCCATCCGCGACACCGGCCGGGCCATGGGCTTAGCTTACCAGCTTTGCGACCAGGTAGCCAAAACTATCCCCATGGGCTCAACCCTGGAAAAAGCACTGGAAGAATCATCTGAATTTAAACAACTTTACGACTCTGACGACCAAGTCAAAAAATTAGTGGATACGGCTAAAAAATTAGAGGGCGTGGCCCGCCACGCTTCAACTCACGCGGCCGGCGTGGTTATCACTAAAGACCCGCTAAGCAAGCTGGTCCCCCTACAGCGCCCGACGCAAGATGACAAATCCATTGTCACTCAATATGAAATGCACGCTATTGAAGATTTAGGACTGCTCAAAATGGATTTTTTAGGCTTAAAAACACTTACCCAAATCGAAAGCGCCATCAATATAATCAAAAGCACCAAAAACATAAATCTGGATATCTCCACGCTGCCGCTGGACGACAAAAAAACCTACAAACTCTTGCAGGAAGCAAAAACTACCGGCGTTTTCCAGCTGGAATCGGGCGGCATGAAAAGATATTTAAAAGAATTAAGGCCATCGGTCTTTGAGGATATCATCGCTATGGTGGCATTATACAGGCCAGGCCCGATGGAATTTATTCCTGATTTTATCGCCCGCAAACATGGCAAAAAAAATATTGAATATATTCATCCGGCGCTTGAGCCGATCCTAAAAAATACCTATGGCATCGCTGTTTATCAAGAACAATTAATGGTTGTCGCCAACCAGCTTGCCAACCTAACACTGCCCGAAGGTTATACTCTGATAAAAGCCGTCTCTAAAAAAATAAAAGAGCTATTGGATGAACAAAAAAAGAAATTAATCAACGGCATGATCGCCAACAACATTAGCGGCGAGACTGCCGAAAAAATTTGGCTGTTTATCGAGCCATTCGCCCGCTACGGCTTTAATAAATCCCACGCCACCTGCTATGCCATGATTGGCTACCAAACCGCCTACCTCAAGGCGCATTATCCGACCGAATTTATGGCCGCGATCATGAATTCCGAATCTGATGACATTGAGCGCATCGCTTTTCTAATTGACGAGTGCCGCAAAATGAATATTGAAGTGCTGGCGCCGGACATTAATGAAAGCTTGGCTAATTTTACTTTTATTAAGGACGGCGTTATTCGTTTCGGCCTGGCGGCGATAAAAAACGTCGGCTCAAATATCGTCGATGCTATTGTTGCCGAACGCAAAGCTAACGGACCCTTCCAGTCAATTACCGATTTTATTGAACGGGTGCAAAACAGAGACCTAAACAAAAAATCACTGGAATCGCTGATTAAATGCGGCGCGATGGATAATTTGGGTGAACGTGGTCAATTACTTTATAATTTAGAGCAATTATTACAATTCGCCCGAGAAATTCAAAAACCAAAATCAAACGGCCAAAAATCGCTTTTTGATTTTGCCGCGTCCAACGGCGGTTCTATCGCCAAGCCTAGCTTAACTCTGCAAAATTGCACTCCTGCTTCAGCGAAAGAACGGCTCAACTGGGAAAAAGAGCTGCTCGGACTTTATATATCCGACCATCCGGTCAAGCCATATGAAGCGGTTATTGCCAAATATGCCTTGTTGCCATCAAAAATTCCCCAACAGATGGTCGGCCAAAAAATTAAAGTCGGCGGTGTCATCAGCAAAATTCATAAAATTATCACTAAATCAGGCAAGCCCATGTTATTTGTGACGCTCGAGGACCCGCGCGCCAAAATTGAATGCCTGATTTTCCCCAACACCCTGGAACGCACCGCCACTTTCTGGCAGGAGGACAAAATTGCTATTCTCGGTGGCCGGCTGGACGACAAAGATGGCGCATTCAAACTCCTCTGCGAAGACGCTCAGGAACTTAACGAAAACCATTTACGCAATCATCGTTAAATTTCTTTTTTCACTTATCACTAAAAAATAAAATGCAACGATAGCATAGTTGACACTAAATCCCCTCGGCTTTAAAATACTTCTAGGACAATGAAACGGTCTAACCAGCCGCCTTTCGACAAACTCAGGATAAACCGAGCAACCGAAACATTGTTCTCGCGTAGTACCGGCGCACAGGTATAAGAGCGCCCAGAAATCACTGGGAAACCGAGTGGAACCCCCCGCAGTTGCGGGGCTCGGTATCAGAGTGATTTTTGGGCGTATTTTAATATAATTAGAAATTAAACCATATGAAAAAACAACAAAACGACCTAGAAACTTTAAGACATTCAATATCACACATTTTAGCTGCCGCCGTACTTGAAATGTTTCCCGAAGCTAAATTTGCTATCGGCCCGGCGATTGAGAACGGCTTTTATTATGATTTTGATCTGCCACGCACGCTAATCCCCGAAGATTTGCCCTTATTAGAAGAAAAAATGCGCACGTTCATCACGCAAAATTTACCGTTTGAAAAATCGGAAATTGACGCTAAAAAAGCGCAAGAACTTTTTAAAAAAGCTAAACAACCTTATAAGATAGAGTTAGCAGAAGATTTAATAAAAAACGAAAAAGTAAAAAAAGTATCGCTTTATAAATCCGGCCCTTTTGTTGACCTTTGCGCTGGTCCGCATATTGCCAATACCAGCGAAATTAATTCCGATGCCTTTAAGCTGACAAAAATTGCCGGCGCTTATTGGCGCGGCGATGAAAAAAATAAAATGCTCCAGCGGATTTACGGCGTAGCCTTTGAGACCAGGGAAGAGCTGGATAAATATTTAAAAAATTTAGAAGAAGCCGAAAAACGCGACCACCGAAAGATCGGCAAAGAACAAGATTTGTTTTCTTTCCATGATGTCGCACCCGGCATGCCTTTCTTCCATCCTAAGGGCATGATAATTTATAATGAGCTCAAAAACTTCTGGCTGGAAGCTCAAAAAGAATTTGATTATCAAATGATGCTAGCCCCATCTATGCTTGATATTTCTATCTGGAAACAATCCGGCCACTGGGACCATTATAAAGATGACATGTATTTTATTAAGGCTGGTAAGGGTGAAAAAGAATTCGCCCTGCGGCCGATGGATTGCCCAGGCGCTATTTTAATTTATAATAATTCCCTCAAATCTTACCGCGACTTACCGCTGCGTTTAGCCGAACCAGGCCTCATTACCAGAAAAGAAAAATCCGGACAGCTTAATGGACTTTTCCGTGTCCAGCAATTTATCCAGGATGATGCCCATATTTTCTTGGCGGAGAATCAAATTGAAGCGGAAATCAAAAATGTTATAAATCTGGTCAATATGATCTATCAACCTTTCGGTTTAAAATATAAAGCGTTTCTGGCGACCAGGCCAAATGATTTTATGGGCGAAAAAAGTTCCTGGGATAAGGCCGAAACGGCTTTGCAAAACGTTCTTGACCAAGTTTACGGCCAAGGAAATTACGGCTTAAAGGAAAAAGACGGCGCGTTCTATGGCCCAAAAATTGACTACCAGCTGGAAGACGCCATCGGCCGTACTTGGCAATGCGCGACTATTCAGCTTGATTTCCAAATGCCCGGCAAATTCAACTGCCGCTATATAGACAACCAGGGCCAAGAGCAAACACCGGTTTTAATCCACCGCACAATCATGGGTTCGTTTGAACGATTCCTGGGAATTTTAATTGAACACTTTGCCGGTGTCTGGCCTGCCTGGCTGGCGCCGGAACAAGTTTGGGTTTTACCTATCGGCGAACGGCATGAAGAATATGCGCTTGCGGTCATTGAAAAATTAAAAACTGCTGGCATTCGCGCCCTGATTAAAGCTGACAGCGAAACTATCGGCAAAAAAATTCGCGCCGGCGAAACACAGAAAATCCCCTACCTGCTCGTGGTCGGCGACAAAGAAATCACAGCTGATTCAGTCGCTGTGCGCCAACGTGGCCAAGGAGATTTAGGGGCAATGAAAATTAATGAATTTATTAAAAAAATTACACTAGAAATAAAAGATAAAAAATGTTAATCTGGTTAAAAAAAATCTGGCCATTTATCATCCTCGCTGTTCTCGCTCTTATTATCCACTTCGCTTTCCTCTCTTATCCCGCCCAAGTCGTCTTCGACGAAGTCCACTTTGGCAAATTTGTCGGCGCTTATTTTACTCATCAATATTATTTTGATATTCATCCACCGCTGGGCAAACTGATGATTGCCGGCTGGGCCAAACTCAATGGCCTCAATCCGGTTTTCGCCTTTGAAAAAATAGGCGAAGCTGTTCCAGCACAAACTCTTTTTACCTTGCGTTTCTTGCCGGCTCTCGCCGGCGCCCTGTTTGTTCTAGCCTTTACCTGGCTCGCCTATCTCATCAGCCGATCCAAACAAACCGCGCTTATCGCCGGCTTTTTGATTCTCTGCTGTAATGCGATTTTAGTGCAGACAAAATTTATCCTGGTAGATGGATTTTTATTGTTGTTTGAATTTCTAGCTTTTTGTTTTTTCCTTTTATGGCAAAGGCAAAAAACTTACGGCGTTAAATGGTGGTCATATCTGGCGCTCACCGGCCTTAGTTTTGGCCTAACAATTTCTATCAAGTGGACAGGCGTGGCCACCATCGGAGTTATAGGGATAATTTTATTAGTTACCAAATGGAGA
>CAZNNV010000003.1:0-7277 GCA_964574515.1 uncultured Candidatus Saccharibacteria bacterium | reverse complement strand
GGCTCTATGGTTGACGGAGATAATGTGTCTTTGGCTTCTTATCCTTGGTTTTGCTGTCTATGCCATTCCCTTTTATATTCATTTTCAGCTTCTGCCAAAGTCCGGTCCGGGCGACGCTTTTATGGGCTGGCAATTTCAGCAGGAATTAAAATACGGCCGCGATGCGGTTTATCAGCCGCTGACTTTTTGGCAAAAATTTTTTGAATTGAATAAAACTATGTATACCGCCAATGCCAGCATCACTAGCGAACATCCTTTCGGCAGCCGCTGGTATCAATGGCCGTTCAACGTCAAACCGGTCTACTACTGGCAAAATGACAGCGGCATAACCAGCCAAACCGCCAATATCTATTTAACGGGTAATCCGTTGCTTTGGTGGTCAGCCAGCCTAGCGGTAATCTATACCTTGTGGCTCTTCTTGTCTAAAAATAATCGCCGCCGGACAGAGCCGATTTTTTACATATTGATATTGGCTTATTTCGCCAATTTATTGCCCTTCATGCTGGTTAAAAGAGTCGCCTTTCTTTACCATTACCTGCTAGCTGCTTCTTTCGCCGTCATGCTACTGTCTTTTTATTTTTCTAAAATTTATTCCAAAAATAAAAGGGTGTTTATCTCGCTAATAGCTATAATCATACTGGGCTTCATTTTCATTTCGCCACTTTCCTACGGCTGGAATATCTCTAGAAATTTTTTCTCGCAAGAATTAAAAATAATAAATTTACTTAATTAAAAACCAATAAAAACTATCCACAGAACATTCGGCGTACTTTATCATATATTGTGTTATAATAAATACATTGAATAATCAAAAAATTATGAAAAAAAGAGGCATCAATACACAACGAATTCTTTTATTTACTTTGGTGGCCGTGGCATTTTTCGGTTTTCTTCTTTGGTCTATCGCCCAGTCACAAGAAGAGCAAGAAGCATTAATCAGCGGATCACTATTAGTAAAAAATGGCATGGTTTCCAATAAAGCCATAAAAATAACTTCACCAATTACTAACAGCACCATTAGCAATCCAGTAACTATCAGCGCTAAGGCTGAAGAAGGAATATATAAAATAAAAATTAAAGACACCAAAGGATTAGTGCTGGGCGAAACAACCGCTCAAATTAAAAAAAACCAGAGCGCGTTTTCCTTATCTTTAAAATATAAAAAAGCTAGCACCATGGCTGGCTTTATAGAGATATTTAAATCTGGCGATAATAAAGCGGAATTATACAAACTTTCTGTTCCAATTATATTTAAAAAGTGAAATTAAAATAAAAACAAGATATAACAGCGGCGCTTGAAAAAGTGCCGCTGTTTTGTTAGTATCCGAGATATGAAATATCATATTATTACTTATGGCTGCCAAATGAATACCTCGGATACCGAACGCCTAGCCACTAAATTAAAACAAGCCGGCCACCAACCGGCTAAAAACTCGATAGCTGCTGAATTAATCTTGATTAATGCCTGCTCAGTCCGTCAATCAGCTATTAACCGGGTTTTTAGCCAAATAGAAAATCGTAAAAACAAAAAAATAATTATTGCCGGCTGCGTCCTCGAAAATGATAAAAAGAAAATTTCCGACAAATACAAAGATATTTTATTTTGGAATCCCAATGAATATTTCTGTTTACCGCCGACTCACAACAGCCTTTTCCGCGCCTATGTGCCAATTATGACTGGCTGTAACAATTTCTGCTCCTATTGCGTTGTCCCCTATACCCGCGGACGCGAACAATCCCGCCCAGTTAATGAAATCATCACCGAAATTAAATCACTAATCAAAAAAGATTATAAAGAAATTACTTTGCTGGGACAAAATGTAAATTCTTATTCATATAATAAAAGACTGCCGCTTGAACGGAGCAAGCAAAAACAAGCAAAATTGAAGACTATAAATTTTATAGATTTACTCAAACAAATCAATTCCTTGCCCGGCAATTTCCGATTAATTTTTCTTACTTCCCATCCAAAAGATATGTCCAGTGGATTAATTGAGGCTATCGCCAAATGCAAAAAAGTTTCACCCTATATCCCCCTGCCGATACAATCAGGCGATAATATAATTTTACGAAAAATGAACCGCCGCTATACTGCCATACACTATAAAAATCTAATAAAAAAACTCCGGGCCGCGTTCAAAAAATATCGGCCTGCCTTTCCACCGCTGGCAATTTCCACCGATGTTATCGTTGGCTTCCCAGGTGAAACAAAAAAACAATTTCTTAACACCGCCAAACTAATGCGGGAAATTAAATTTGATATGGCTTATTTGGCGCGCTACTCACCCCGTGCCCGCACCGCCGCCGCTTGCTTAAAGGACGATATTTCACCGGCCGAAAAAAAACGCCGTGAAAATATTTTAAATGATATTCTGGCAAAAACAGCCCTAATCAATAATAAAAAATATATTGGTAAAATAATTCCGGTTTTTATTGAAAAAAATAAAAACGGCTTTGCTTTCGGCAAGACCACTACCAATAAAACTGTCAAATTTACTGATACTTCAAAACATAAAAACATCTGCTTTGATAAAATGGTTCCTGTTAAAATCACCGCTGCTGGACCCTGGGGCTTAAAAGGAAAACCTGTAAAAATTAAATAAAAAACCGCCTTTATTAGCTGGTTAATTCACAGCCAATAAAAAGCGGGTTAAAAGATCACGATAATTGATAAATAAACTAACAGAGCATTGATCGCGACCACGATGGAAAGCGTATGCTCCAACCCCGAAGATATACCCATAAAAAGAGCTAATTCCCTAAAAGGAGGAGTTGGAATTAAAGCAACGGCCACTAAGCCGACATAACCGTATCTTTCTATAATTATCTTGGATAAATTACTCATCTCAATATCAATCCAATAAATTATAAAAAAATGGCGCCCCAACCAATGAAACATAGATGATCCTCTTTTCGTCGCGTAGAAAGCAAGTATGACATAAAGGGAATTTACCTCAATAACTAAGAGCATATTCCCTTTTAAGAGCAAGCCCAATTCATTCCAGCAGTGCCAGAAACTATCCATTTTCGCCTCCTTCAAAAAAATTTGCCAAAGAACTGGCAGTTATGATAAGTTTAACTATTCTGAATAAAAATGTCAAAGACAAAAAATATAACCAAACCAAAGCTGATTATTATTCTCGGTCCGACGGCTTCCGGCAAATCGGACTTAGCTGTCGATTTAGCGCGGCGATTTAACGGTGAAATTATTTCCGCTGACAGCCGCCAAGTTTATCGCGGTATGAATATCGGCAGCGGTAAAATTACTCAGCATGAAATGCGCGGTGTGCCGCATTATTGCTTAGATGTCGCTTCACCGCGCCTCCGTTACACGGTAGCGCATTTTAAAAAAAATGCTGAAACTGCCATTAAAAAAATCCAGGCCAAAAATAAGATTCCGATCATCTGCGGCGGCACCGGCCAATATATCAACGCGGTCATCTACAACTGGCAGATTCCGGCGGTCAAGCCAAATTTAAAATTACGCGCCAAATTGGAAAAATTAAGCGCGGACGAATTATATAAAAAGTTAAAAAAACTTGACCCACGCCGCGCTAAAAATATTGATCCGCGTAATCCCCGCCGGCTTATCCGCGCTATTGAAATTGCTGAAAAATTAGGAGCCGTACCACTCCTAAAAACCAACTCGCCATTTAATGCATTAACCTTGGGTCCGAAAAAATCACCAATAGAACTAAAAAGGCGCATCGCCACCCGCCTGGAAAAACGGTTGAAGCAAGGCATGCTGGCAGAAGTCAAAAAACTGCGCTCACAGGGCGTTTCCTGGCAAAAATTAGACGATTTTGGCCTAGAATATCGCTGGCTAGCCCGCTATTTACAAAAAAAAATCCCTAGGAAAGAAATGGCCGAGAGATTAAAAAAAGATATTGAACATTACGCTAAACGGCAGATGATTTGGTTTAAAAAATATAATCCGCAAACCTGCTGGATTAAAAACAGCCAAACGGCAATTCGTCTGGCTGAAAAATTTCTGCAATCTTAGTATCCCTTTAAAATCATTTGCAATAGCGCCATGCGGACATAAAGGCCGTTTTGTGCTTGCTGGAAATAAATCGCCCGTTTATCCTTATCAACGCCATAAGTAATTTCAAATATCCTGGGCAAGGGATGCATAATAATTGCTTTCGGTTTCATTAATTTCAGCGTTTCTCCGTTAATTATTAAGCCCTGGCTCTCTTTCACCACCCGGTTGTATACCTCTCGATTCTCCTTAAACCTTTCTTCCTGCACTCGAGTTTGATAGATAACGTCAATTTCAGGCAGCAACGATTTAAGGTCGCCGCCTTCCTGCCAATGGACCTTGCATTTATCCAAATATTCTTTGATATCGCTTTTCATTTTTGTCTGCTCTGGCGAAATAAAATATATCTGATTTTTAGAATAATGTTTGGCCAAAAAATAGCATAGCGAACGGACTGTCCGGCCATTGGTTAAATCACCAACCATGGCTATTTTTAATCCTTCAATTTTACCGAAATTTTTTTTAATAGTATAAAGATCAAGCAACGCCTGTGTTGGGTGCTGGCCGGTGCCATCACCGGCATTAATTACCGGCACACGAGAAAAATCCTGAGCGCGCCGGGCGCCGCCTTCCTTATTGTAACGCAAAACGATAACGTCGGCGTAACCGCTAATAATTTTTATTGAATCCTCCAGTGTCTCCCCCTTGGCAGCAGAAGAAAATTCCCGAGCATTTTCTGTGCCGATAACCTCACCGCCTAGCCGCTTCATCGCTGCCTCAAAACTTAAACGCGTACGCGTGCTCGGCTCATAAAAAAGCGTGGCTAAAATTTTTCCTTTCAAAGAATCTTTGGGCGGCTTTTTTTCCATTAAGCCCGCCACGGTAAAAATATCCTCAATGGTTTTTTTATCAAACTGCTGAGCATCAATGACTGAAGTTATTTTTTTCATATATATAATTAATTATTTAATTGTTTTTTTATAATTTCCATCACTAATTGCGGATTGGCTTTGCCTTTTGACGCCGCCATCACTTTGCCAACCAAAAACATCAGCGCGTTTTGCTTGCCGTCTTTATATTCGCCAACCGCTTTGGCGTTTTGCACCAAGGTCTCACCAATAATCTTATTCAATTCCTCCTCATCACTCACCTGTGCCAGATCATTTTCTTTTATAATATGCGACGGGTCAGCGCCGCTAGCAAACATTATCTTTAGAGTTGATTGCGCGCCGGTAGACGAAAGCACGCCCTGCACAAGCATCTTATTAAATTCGGCAAAATTTTCCGGCGTTATTCTATCTTTCAATTCATAATCCAAAATCTGAGCCGCCTTGGCAATTCGCGGCACTTCGGTTATTAGATAATTAGCCGCTAATTTTATGGCTTTCTTAGATTCGATTACCGGCTCGGCTGGGCTGCTCCAAGCCAAAATTTCACTAACAACATTTTCAAAATAATCAGCCAGCGATTTATTATTAATTAAAATCTCCGCGTCATTCAGCGGCAGGCCGTATTCTTCTTTGAATCTCTTTCTCTTAGCCGCTGGCAATTCCGGAATTTCACTCAATATTTTTTTACTAAATTCAACCATTCCGTCGAGCGGCGGCAAATCAGGCTCAGGAAAATAACGATAATCATGCGCTTCTTCTTTTGTCCGCTGCGAATATGTCATGCCTTTGATATCGTCCCAGCCGCGCGTTTCCTGAATAATTTTTTCCCCATTAGCCAAAGCTTCGCTTTGCCGCTTAATTTCATAATCGATTGCCCGCTCCACGACACGAAAAGAATTCAAATTTTTTATTTCTACTTTAGTGCCAAACTTATCGGCGCCGACTTCGCGCAATGAGATATTAACCTCGCACCGCATCTGGCCTTTTTCCATATCCGCGTCGGATGCTTCCAGATAACGCAAAATCAATTGCAATTCTTGGCAAAACTGCCGCGCCTCAACGCCCGAACGGATGTCGGGTTCGGTCACTAGTTCTATTAGGGGCACACCGGCACGATTCAAATCAACTAAAGAATACGGCTCGCCCGCCGGATGGGTTAATTTACCCGTATCTTCTTCTAAGTGAATACGCGTGATACGCACCCGTTTGCCGCCAATATCCAAATAACCGTTGATTGACAAAGGTTTATCATATTGGGAAATCTGATAGCCCTTGGGCAAATCCGGATAAAAATAGTTTTTGCGGTCAAACTTAGAGAAATCCGGAATTTCGCAATTTAAAGCCAGTGCGGTCTTTACCACCTTTTTAACCGCCTCCTCGTTAATCACGGTTAAAGTGCCCGGCTGACCGGTACAAACCGGACATATATTGACATTCGGCTCTTTCTCCAAACCTAGACCATTCAAGCACGAACAAAACATCTTACTTTGAGTTTTTAGTTCAGCATGGACTTCCATGCCGATAATCGGTTCATATTTCATAATTTTATGGTATCACAGAAAAAAAAGAAAAAAAAGGGCATAAAAAAGGCCGGTGGAAACCGGCCTTTGCGATCCACCCCGCAACTGCGGGGCGAGCGCCTTTATAATTATATCATGAGTTACATATGTCAACAATTCTCGCCAAGGTCGGCGACGTACGGTGAACAGTTTCAGATATGCCGTCTTTTTTTATAACAACCAGTACCTCAGCATTAACCCGCGGCTGACATGACCTCATCGAAAGAACTATTTTATCATAGATTCTCTTAATCTCCTCTTCTTTAAAATTGATTTTTAAATCGGTTAATAACCCTTTTAAAATCATCAGCCCTCCATCAACGCCGTTTTTATTATTACCATTACTTTTTGCCATGAATGCCTCCTTCTTTTAAAAAAATGGACTAAGAAATTATATTAAGAACTAAAAAACCAGCTTTCGGATGGAAAGCTGGTTTTGTGTTTTTCAATTAAATTCTATTTACACAAAAACTCTCCATCCGCTGGCTGGCTTAACAATAACAACAGATTATCCATTGAATATAAAATAATCATATTTTTATTCTATATGTTTGCAGCTTTTTGTCAATCTCTCCGGTTGACGGCCAAATAAACATTTCTTAATAATAAAGCCACAGTCAATGGCCCGATGCCGCCCGGTGTCGGGGTTAAAAAAGAAGCTTTATTCCTAACGCTAGCCATGTCCACGTCGCCGATTATTCGTCCATCCGTGTAACGCGTGATGCCGGCATCAATTAAAATTGCTCCTTGCTTTATTAATTCCCCTTTAATCAAATTCGGACAGCCACAAACCGATATTAAAATATCAGCCTGATTAATTGCTTTTTCCGCTCCGGCAATCAAACA
>CAZNNV010000002.1:12375-18427 GCA_964574515.1 uncultured Candidatus Saccharibacteria bacterium | reverse complement strand
CAAGCAAGAGGTTTTAATGGAATAAATTCTTACATCACAGTACCTTATAATCAATTAATGAACTCTCAACAGATTACTATTGAAACCAATATCAAATTAAATACAATTGCTGGAACAAAAAGAATTGCTGATAATGTTTTTATTAATTTTTAACGGCCGGTGCATTTCGGAAAAATCCACGCACCGCTGAAAATCAATGTAATCAACTTCATGCCGCCATTTTTTTAAAAAAAGCTGCGTCTCGTGCTTATTAATCTCCAACACGACAAAACATAATCTAATTATCGGCAATTGGCTTTTCTGCTTTTTCCGGGCCGCGATTAATTTATTCAAATTTTCTTCCACTCGCTCAAAAACCGGCACGCGCCTGACTTTGTTATAAGTTTCAGCCGTGGCTGCATCAATGGAAATTTCCACCCGAGAAATTTTGTTTTTTATAATTAAATCTATTATTTCATCATTGAGCAAAACGCCGTTGGTACCGAAAAAAACATCCTGAATTTGCGCTTCCCTAACCATTTCTAAAACCTTTTTAATATTTCTATAAACCAGCGTTTCCGCCCCTAATCCTAAAATCATTGACGGCAGTTTATTTTTCTTGCATTCCACAAATATCTTTTTTAAAACTTTTAAATCAAGTTCGGCCTCGGGCTGCTGGTGATGCTCTTTATAGCACATCACACAATTCAAATTACAGCGGTTAACCAATTCTAACGAAACGGTCAAGGGAAAATCCGGCACAAATTTGGTTTTCAAATAATTCTGCGTCTTATCAAAATCCTGACGGTATTTTTTAAAATCATCGCCCAAAATCCGGCCAAGCTTTTTTATGATATCTTGTTTTTGATATTTAAAAATTAATTCATTTTTTTCTTTTTTGGCTTTATTTTTTATCACCATAAAAATTTTTAATCAGCCGACTGATATGTTTCACTTCACTTCTTTTTAATAATGGATAGCAAGGCAGGACCAAACAAGAATGCCAATAAATCTCTTCATTGGGCAATTGGAAACTCCTAAAACCATGATCGCGATAATATGGATGGGAATAAACCGCCGGATAATGGAAATTAACACCGATGCCCTTTTCTTTCAAATACGATGCCAAATCATCACGCTGTTTTTTTTCAACTATCCTGATAGTATAAATATGCCAACCGGAATAATTGTCTTTGGCTTCAACCGGTAAAATAATCTGCTTAACGCTGGGTAATTCTTGTTTATACCAGCCGGCAATCTGACGCCGCGCTTTGATAAACTTATCCAGCTTGGTTAGTTGCGAAACGCCCAGCGCCGCCTGAATATCGGTCAAGCGGTAATTATAGCCCAAATCCGTCATAATATTTTTCCCCTCGGCATCTTTATGAATGCCGTGATTGCGCAGGCTCAATAATTTTTTATATAATTGCCCGTCATTAGTTAAAATCGCGCCGCCCTCGCCAGTGGTTATCGGCTTAACCGGATGAAAACTAAAGAGCGTCATTGCCGAACCCAAAGAACCGATTTTTTTATTTTTGTATTCAGCGCCCAAAGCATGACAGGCATCTTCAATAACCAATAATTTATGTTTTTTGGCGATTTTTAAAATATCGGCCATGGCGCAGGGCTGGCCGGCAAAATGCACCGGCACAATCGCTTTGGTTTTTTTAGTTATCAGCCGCTCGATTTTTTTTTCGTCAATATTATAAGTGTCCAGCCGGATATCGGCAAAAACCGGTTTCGCGCCAACCGCTAAAATCATATTGGCCGTAGCGGCAAAAGTATTAGGCGTCGTGATAACCCCATCGCCTTTTTTCAGCCCGGCCGCCAAATAAGCCAGATGCAGTGCCGCCGTGCCGTTGGTGCAGGCCACCGCGTATTTAGCACCGCCATAGCTGGCCAGCGCTGCTTCAAATTCTAAAACTTTCGGCCCCTGCGTCAAATAAGCAGATTTCAAAACCGCCGCCATCGCCGCCAAATCTTTTTTATCAATTGTCTGCCGACCATATGGAATCATAAATTTAAAAACCATTATTATCGCTGACTAATTTTAGCAATTCATTCTTAGTCAGCCACTTTTCGTTATTATGACTGCCAAAAGAAAAATCGACCGGCAATTTTTTCGCGCCGTCCAAAAGCTTTTTATATCTGGTTAATGGATATAATAGCCTATCCGACGGCAAAATAACAAAATAATTTTTCACCCGATAGCCGTGCCTTGATTCTTCTTCGGTCAAAAGATATTCATGGAGCTTTTCACCGGCCCGAATGCCGATAATATTTTTAATCGCGCCCGGCACCAATGATTCAAATAAATCAACCAGTTTCATGCTGGGAATAATCGGCACAAAAATTTCCCCGCCCTGCATCCGCTCCAGCGCAAATAGCACCAACTCAAAACTCTGCCTCAAACTTATCCAAAACCGCGTCATCCGCTCATCGGTGATATGGATTATTTTTTGCTCGCCGTTTTTTAATAAAATATCCACGATGCTGCCGCGACTGCCGATAACATTACCATAACGGACACAACTGAATTTCGTCCGGCCGGAAGCATAAGAATTACCGCTGACAAAAAGTTTTTCCGCGCACAGCTTGGTCGAACCATAAAGATTTATCGGCTGGACAGCCTTATCGGTTGAAATCAACAATACTTGCTTAACCTCCTGGTCAATAGCCGCATTAATGACATTCTGGCTGCCAAGAATATTTGTTTTAACCGCCTCAAAGGGATTATATTCAAGCGTTGGCACTTGTTTGAGAGCAGCGGCATGCACCACAATGTCAACGCCATGAAAGGCCCGCTGCAGCCTCTGCAGGTCGCGCACATCGCCCAAAAATAACCGCAGCCGCCCATCTTTTATTTCCGACTGCATGCGCGACTGCTTTAATTCATCACGGCTAAAAACAATGACTTTCTTTACCTTGCTGTTAGCTAATAAATATTTGACGAAATTACGGCCAAAAGAACCCGTCCCGCCGGTCACTAAAATTGTCTTGTTTTTTAAATATTTCATGAAAAATTATTAATTGTTTTTAATATTATAAGTTTTATAAAAATAAGAATTCTTATCCTCCAATAGCGTCCGCGGCCGGCCCTGCTCGGCAATAATGCCGTTGTCTAGAACCAGCAATTGGTCAGCGTCCAAAACCGTTGACAGACGATGCGCCACGATCAGCACCGTTATTTTTCCCCGCAAATTTTGCAGCACTTTCTGGATCTGGGCCTCCGATTCATTATCCAGGGCGCTGGTCGCCTCATCAAAAATAAGGAATTTCGGCTGGCGGGCTAAAATCCTGGCGATAATTATCCGCTGGCGCTGGCCGGCTGACAGCATCACACCCCGTTCGCCAATTTCCGTTTCAAATTTATTCGGGCACTCGTTGATAAAATCTTCAATATTGGCCAATCGGGCCGCTTCTCTAATGGCCGCCTCCGAAATCGTTTCATTATAAAATTTAATATTATTGGCAATTGTATCATTTAATAAAAAAATATCCTGAGAAACATAACCGATATTCTGCCGCCATTCTTTTAAATTAATTTCGGCAATATTGCCGCCGTCAATTAAAATTTCGCCGGCTGTCGGCGCAAACAAGCGTAAAATCAAATCCACGATTGTTGTCTTGCCCGCGCCGGACGGACCGATTAAACCGAGGGTCGTTCCTTTGGTAATTTTAAAATTCATACCAGCTAAAATATCTTGGTTTTCATTGTATGAAAACCGGACATTTTTGAATTCCAGGGCTTTATTGAAATTAAAAGATTTGACACCGGCTATTTCTTCTTTATTATTCAACGCTTGTTTTTCATAATCTAAAACTTTTCTTAAATAAGGAAAAGCGGAATTAATCCCCATTAAATATTTTTGCAACTGCTGAGCATAAGAAAAAATCTGTTTGATTAAATAAACAACCGCCGCCAAGGCCGCCAAGTTAAAAGCCGGCATTTTATAAGTCATGGCAAAAATCACACAGATGAAGATTAAACTGAAAGGTTCAATCAGGGCGCCGGAAAGAGAAAGCAGGAGATTAGTTTTAATCCTGATGTTTTTCAACCGGACGAAATAATCTTTGGCGATTGCAATAACTTTTTCCTCCACGTGCATTGACTTAACTGTTTTCATGCCTAAAATATTCTCATTGACATGATGGGCAGTCCGACGGTTAATACCCTCTTCTTCAATAGAGATTTTTCTGACACGTTTAACAATCGGCTGGAAAAAAATAATTAATAAAACGCTGCAGCCGAGAGGGATTAGAGTGATATTAAAGGAAATATTGAGGGCGATAATTGTATAGGTTATCAAACTCGTCGCCAAACTGATTACTGTGCTGATATAACCGAGCAAGGTCGCCGAAGTCCGGACATTGGTCATCAGAACGGTTTCCAGATGACCCAGGCGCTGGCCAAGCAAATAAGGCCAGCCGGCTTTCAGCGTTACCCCGAATAAGTGGCTGCGCATCCGTTCTTCATAGCCAGCGTTGATTTTCGCGTTAATTAAATTAGTCATCAGGGAAAAAATGGCTTTAAAAACAAAAAGCAAGCTGATAAAAATCAGCAGATATTTCACGCCGAAATCAATGTGCAGACCGTTGAAAATCGCCTGGATAATCTGCGAAACTTTATCATTGCTGGCATCGTCGCGGCCCGTCACAAAAGAAAAAAGCGGAATCAACGCGTTGATGCCCACGCCTTCCAACAAACTGCTGACAAAACCCAAAATGGTGATTAATAAAATCTGCCATTTATAAGGCCCAAAACCCCGTTTAAATAATTTTAATAATGTTGAAATTTTGTATTTTAAAACCATGGCTTGTTTTTAACATTTCCACAAAAACAAAAAACTACCACTTGTTAATGGTATCAACGACTTTCTTTTTGAGCTTTAAATACGACTCCACCGACTTTTTTTCTAAATCCGGCGAAACCAGCCGCAAAATTTCCTTGCCCAAAATCCGGTATTGCCCGCCGACTTTATTGGCTTTAATCAGCCCCTTTTTTAAGAGACGCTTCATTGTACTTGGGCTGACCTTGAGCAACTTTTGCGTTTCGCTTGTCGTATAAACCTCATTAGGTTTTATTTCATTATTCATGCTTCAAGTATATCCCGTAGTATCAAAAGGTGTCAATATGGGTCAAGGGTGGATAATTTAGGTAAAAAAAGAGCCCCAGCGGTCCGAAAACCGCTGGGGTGAAAATTATGAATAAAAAACTAATGTACTTTTTCTACTCTATAAAGAAAGATTAATGACTGAAAAACTTGGCGGGAATATAGATCAAGCTGCCCGGATCCCCATTAAATGGTCCGGGGGCGGCCTGACCGTACTTAGTCACCAGGGCCGAGCCGTCAGGGAGAAAGCAGATGCCATTACCCCAGATGTCGCTAATGACCGGATTATCGCCATCAACAGTGTAGATACCATGCGGCATTTCTGCGCGGTAATCTGTTATCTTCATAGCGGATCCTTGTCTGCCGATGCCCAATCCATAAAAATACGGCTGAGAATATATACTCACGACTTTATCGTTTGACACCATGCTATAAACGCAATAGCCCCATTCCTCCAAATCCATCGTTGATTCAATGGTCAGTAGCCTTGAGGCACCATCTTCGATCAACGCGGAATGGATCATGCCTTCGCCAGGCAATGTAAACTTTTTGGTTAAGGTCCAGCGGCCGGCAGATTCTGCTGTAGGACGAGAAAGGATAAAGAATTCTCTATCTCCATTTCTCGAAACCCACAGGGTTCCGTCAGGCCCAAAGTTGACCGTCTGTGCCCGGTTAACGCCACTTAGTTGCGGGATATCCGGAAATAACCGGACGGACTGGATGCCGTGGTTCACACCGCGAATCCAATCGGTTCTAAACCGCAGGCCCTCTTCATCGCGGTTTACCTCGGCCAAACAGATCGCCGACTCATAGTAAGCCGCTATCGCAATCTTATTACCCTGGCTCGCGATGCCCAGAGGTTGAAAACCCAAAGTTATTTCGATAATATGACTCAGCTTGTAAGCCGGGATCAACATTTCTCCCAACTGATTGGAAAAACTCTTGGCCATCGCCTTTTC
>CAZNNV010000002.1:5053-12365 GCA_964574515.1 uncultured Candidatus Saccharibacteria bacterium | reverse complement strand
AAACTTCCTCCTTTTTCGCCTTTTCGGCATTTTTCTAATTGTTGTGCGCCTGCACGGCACGCCTATAATCTACTGTCACCCACAAACCATAATCTTCATCTAAGGCCATATCCAGGTCTTTCGCGCGAATGATATAATTTACATTCGTTCGGCCAACCGATGATTCTATTTCCGCGTAAAAAACGATTCCGAAAACAGAACCAAGGGGTACGGATTCAAAATCGGTCCGGATAATCCCATTAAATTCATCGGTCCTAATGAGTCGCCGAGTGTCGTTTTTTTTGATCATTTCGGCAGCAGCTCGAAACAAATAATTCCGCGCTGCGTCATCTAAACCACGCCCACAAACCATTAAACAAAAAATTTGAAGCATAACGCAACCCTCCTTTTTGATTTCAAGTATTTTTTTATTTTCTATCCGGTTTTTGGCCAGATTAATACGAACTTTCCGATTTCATACAATAACATAAATAATGAATAATGTAAATGCCTGAAATAAAAAAGCCGCTAATCCAGCTTTTTCTAAATACATTATAAAATTTACTTTATTAAATCAATTATTCGCCCCACCCGCTTCTCCCATGTGTATTTATGCGCGTCCTGATAGGCCTGCGCCGCGATTTTTTGGGCAAAAACATTATCTATTAAAACTTGTTTTATCTTTTGGGCCAGATCCGCCGGATCGTCCGGCTGGCAAAATATTGCGTTCTGATTATTTAAAACCTCTTTAACGCTGGGTAAATCCGTGGCAATAATCGGCCGCTGGGCGGCTAAATATTCAAACATTTTAAGCGGCGACATAAAGAATGAGTAATGCTCGTTTTTAGGAAATGGCATCATTAAAATATCCGCCGCTTTCTGATAAATGGCCAAATCTTCTTGGGTGCAAAAAGGCATGAGTTTGACCTGTTGATTAAGATTTTCCCTATCAATCAAATCCTGATAAAACGCAATTTCCTTTGGCGAACCGCCGACCGCAACAAAAAGAATCTGCGGATTATTTAATATTTTAACGGCAGCCAGAATATCTTTAATCCCCTTGTCCATTTCCATTGTCTTAAATTTGCCGGTATAAATCAATATATTTTTATCCCAAGGGAGACCCAGCTGTTGGCGGGCTTGAGTTTGAGTTATCGGCAAATCAAAAACAGCCAAATCAACCGCATCGGGAGCTAGAAGCGTTTTAGATAAAGGGCTGTTGTATTTTTTAAGATAAAGTCGGCGCAAATTTTCAGTTATAAAAATAAGCAGGCTGACGCGGCGAGATAAAAATTTATCAATAAAAGCGTCCACCCGGTCTCGCGCCAATAAGGCATGAATCTCATAAATAAATTTTAGGCGCCGATGAAAAACAATCTTATCCAATAATATAAGAAAAAAGAGCAAACGTGCTTCACGGCAATAGACCCAATCAATCTTATTCTGGCCGATAAATTTCATATATCTCCACGCTAAAACATAACTCTTAGCCGAACTAAAACAAATAATTTTTATGCTGGGATCGTCCATATTTTTATAATTAACGCCAAGCCAAAAATTATCCCTCAATATTTTTTGGAATTCCCGCGCCATGGCGCGAACTTGGGCGCGATTACCCAGCTTATTAGAAAAAGCGATTGAAGTACAATAAATTAATTTTACCCCGTTAGAAGTTGTTTTTATGGTATTAATTGTCATATAGTTTTGCGGCCAACAAGATAATAGCCGCTAGCCATAATGTTTTTTTCGGAATTATTTTTGCCGATATCGCCATATTCTTTTCTAATCAAATTAGGCAGGCAATCAATGAATTTAGCGAGGGCAAAAATTATCAGCTTAGAGAATTTGCCACCGCGAAGTTCTGTTTGATAGCCGACGCGCTGGAGCAAGACAGCCAATGTTTTTATTGTCCCCTCTTCTTCCGTTAATTCAATTATTTCCCAGCCTTTAAAAAGCTCTTTTAAGCCATATTTAGTAAAACGCCAAAAATCTCCGGGCGTGTCATGCAGGGGAAAAATAAAACGAGTGGACAAAATTAGCAAACCGCCTTTTTTAAGGACGCGCCGCATTTCAACAATGGCTTTAGCCGGTTCGCGCAAATGCTCTAAGACTTCGGCGCATAAAATTGTATCAAACTTCTCATCTTCAAACGGCAACTGGTGCGCGTCCCCAACCACATCCACTCCTTGGCCCGGCTTCATATCAAAACCAATTCTTTGCTTAAAATATTTGGCATATTTGCCACTTCCACAGCCTAAATCTAAAACCAAACCGTCGCTGTTCGCGTGTTCGGTGATAAATTTATTGAGGTATCTTCTGGTGATTTTTGCAGTCAAAAAATTTTTCATAGGCATTTTTCTAAAAAAATCTTGATATTTCGCGCCCGCTTGTCCCAAGTATACTGCTGGGCGTCCGTATAAGCGCGCTTGGACTTTTCATTGGCTAAAACTTCATTGGCTAAAACTTTTTCAATCGCTTCAGCCAAAACAAAGGGATTATTCGGTTCTATTAGAAAAGAATTTCCGTCATTCAAAACCTCCTTGATCGATGGCAGCCCCGAAGCCACAATTGGCTTAGCGGCCATCATGTATTCAAACATCTTCATCGGCGAAGTGTAAAGCTCTGACATCGCATCGCCGCTTTTGTTGGGCAAGACGAGCACATCGGCTGCCTTGAGATAAAAAGAAATTTCCGGATTGGGTTTTTTTTCTAAAAGCATCAGATTATTAAGATCTCGATATTTTTGCTTAATCGCCGCTATCTCTGGCTGATTACCCCCAATAAATAAAAAAAGCAAATTCTTGTTTTTTAGAATACTGGCGGCTTCCAATAAAACATCAACGCCTTTCCAATTAAAACTATAGAAACTTCCCTCGTAGCAAATAATTTTTTTATCTCGCGGCAAATTAAGTCTTTCTCTCGCCTGTTCTACCGTTAAACCTAAATCGAAAACCTCGGGACTAACGCCATCCGGCGCCACTAATATTTTTTTCGGTAAAATTTTATATTTTTCCATCAAAACCTGTTTAATGCCGCTAGTTATAACAATCAGGCCGGCACTTTTATTAATAATCCGCCTCATTAAAAAACTTGGGCCGCCGACCAAATGTAATTCTAAAAAATATTTTTTTGCCAAAAAGCTTATAAAATAAGCAACATAGGGCCCGCGAATATATAAAATATCGGCTTTAACCGATATAATCTTCCGCCAAGCCGCCACCGCGAAAAAAAATGCGCGCAACAGCAAACCGATTTTACCAAAGTTTTTCAAACTCAAAGGTTGAATAAAATTAATTGTGAAATTTTTTTTAATTTCATGAAAAGAAAAAATGTCATGGCCGGCTTTTTCTTTATTTGCCACCGCTACCAGCTCAACATCAAGGCCCTGGCCGGCAAACGCCGCGCAGGTATTAGCCACCTGCACGCTGTGCGCCTTCTCGCTGGGCATCTTCATATTTGATAAATAAAGCAGCTTCATTTCTCTAAAACCTCCTTAAAATAATAATTTATATCCTCTTTGTTTTCGCCAAGCGCTTTGGCATATTGGCGGGCTTTTTTTATTTTTTCTTCAATTTCCGGCCCGCCTTCAAAACATAAATTAATTTTTTCTTTAAGTCTTTCCAGGCCATCGCTTGTTTGCCATAAAAATCCCCGCTCTTCGCTTGCTCCGATGCTTTCTTCAATGCCTTCTATTCGCCGCCCCAAAACCGGCACGCCGCAGAACATCGCTTCCAGAAAGACGATACCCAAACCCTCTGATAAAGAAAGCAAAACAAACAAATCTGCGTCTTGATAATAATTCCAAATCTCCTGACGCGAAACATTGCCGGCTAAAATGACTTTTTTTTCAAGACCCAAGTCTTTAACCTGCGTTTCCAGCTCATCTTTTAAAATGCCCTTGCCAGCGATGATTAAAACCGAATCATCCCAGCTAATAGCATTAAATAAATTTATCAGATCCGCAAAATCCTTTTCTGGCTCCAGCCGGCCAACGGATAACCAAATTTTTTTATCCGCCGGGATACCATATTTTTGCCGCACCATTCCTTTATTTGATTTTGAAATGTATTCCTGATCCCGTTCTAAAATATCGGGGGCGATTGTTTTAATTTTTTGTTTTTCAACGCCTACTTTCAAAACATAATTTCCTGTCACCCGGCTAATAACAAAGAAACTGTCTATAATATTTTTAAACAGAATCTCACAACCGCGCTGATAAAGTCGGCGCCAAATTATTTTTTTTCTTGTCCAAGCTAAAGAAGAAGGCAGATTACCAAGAAACAAAATAATTTTAGTCTGCCATAAAATTTTGGGCAGCCAGCCGGCCGCGGCCAACGGAAAATCATAAATTAAAAAAACGTCCGGTTTGAATTTGTGTTTTTTAAGAATCAGAGGCGCCAAAAAAATTGATAGAAAATCATAAAAAAAACGATAATGGCCAAAAATTGCCTTTAAATGGGTTGTCTGAAAATTATCAATATTTTTATAATAAGATTCGCTGCCCCAGCTGATTATAAAAAAATCATTCTCCTGCGGATTCAACCGGTCGCGCTTCAGCTTACCCAAAAAAGAAGAAAAATCATTTTCAAAAATATTTTTCCAGTCAAAAGAAACAATAGCAATTTTTAATTTATTTTGCCGGCTCATAATTTTTCAAGTTCTTCTAGTATTTTATTAATTAATTTATCCAGACCATGCCGCTCCATCGCGTATTTACGAAGTTTCCTCTGATAATTGTTCTTTTCAACAACAGGCAAAGACATTATCTTTTTTATTTTTTTGGCTAAATCGGCTGCGTTCCCTTCTTTAAAAATAAAAAGGTCATCAATCTCGCCCTTCAATGACCCATTACAAACCAAAGTTAAACATCCGCTGGCCATAGCTTCAATAATCATTTTATCAAAACTGCCGGCTGGTGTTAAATTAACAAAAATTTCATTGGCGCTATAAATTCTGGGTATTTCTATATATGGCACGCCTCTCTGCCAGATGTCTTCGGATAAATTATTCTGGCTGGCCAGTATTTTTAAATCATTAAAATATTCTTTATCTTTTGGCGCCACAGGCCCATAAATCGATAAATGAAAATCTATTTTTTCTTTTTTTAGTAAAGCCGCGGCTTTAAGTAAAACCCCTATATTTTTAACCGGAGAAATCCGGCCAATAGACAAAATTGAGTCAGACTGTCTTTTTATCCCATAATCGACTTTAAAAAAATCCATGTCCGTCCCCACTGGCATTATTTTTGTTTTCTTAAATTTAGCCGTGTAAGAAAACGGCGAAGTACAAAAAACAATATTTGATAACCAAACCGCCATTC
Source organism: uncultured Candidatus Saccharibacteria bacterium (assembly GCA_964574515.1). Taxonomy (GTDB): domain Bacteria; phylum Patescibacteriota; class Minisyncoccia; order Portnoybacterales; family GWB1-42-6; genus CAZNNV01. The sequence goes on along the minus strand of CAZNNV010000002.1, from coordinate 7,066 downwards.
GCGTTAAAAAATTTCCTTTTAAATGGTTCCGCCATAAAATTATTTTTTTGCCCCGTAATCGCCAAAACAAGCCGCCCAATAAAACATACTCCTGATTCATATGGACAAAAACCGCATCATAATTTTTCCGTTCCCACCAAATATATCCGTAAAATCTAAAAACATATTTTAATTTCTCAAAAAATTTTATGACCTGATAGCTTTTAAATCTTAAGTTCTCTTCCTTACCCAAAGAAAACACCGACACATTCGCCGGCAGATGATATTGCCCCATCTGGAGACAAATTACACTGACCCTATCAACTTTTTCGGCTAACTTAAGAACCCAGTTATGATAGACGCCTAAAATATCATCATTAAAATCCATTTTTTGAGTTATAAATAGAATTTTCATATTTTTAGCGTTTCAGCTAGCCCCTCTTTAAACGGCTTCTCCTTAATTTCAAATATTTTTTGCCAGCCATATTCTGGATATATTTCATCCGCCAATAAAGTCTTTATCTGTTGCCGCGGCATTGGCAGCCAGGGCATAAATAAAACCAATTTCAACACGCCGGAAAAAAAGCGCGGCCAATTTAAAATAATAAATTTATAGCCCAATTCTTTCAAAGACAGTAAAAAATCAGCGTGGCTGACAGTTTGGCCGCCGGCAATGTTGATTATTTTATCCGGCGCCAAATCCAGCGACTGGCGGATTATCTCAGCCATATCGTCAACAAAAATCGGCTGCATCCGGAATTTAAAAACCGGCGCTAATCGTATCTGCCGGGCTAAATTAGCCAAAAAAATAATATTTTTCTTATCACCCGGGCCATACAGCAAGCTGGGACGCAAAATGATATAAGGCAACCCAGCAGCCATAATTATCTTTTCGCCTTCTTTTTTTGACTCAATGTATAAATTACTTTCTTTGGCCAGCACGCGTAAAGTCGAAATAAAAATAATTTTTTTCACGCCAGCCGCTTTTGATAAATTAACGATATTCTGCGTGCCTAAAATATTATTTTTTTCAAAAATCTGGCGCCTACGTCCGCTGATGGCAGCTGCCAAATGAATAACGACATCAATACCCGGCGGCAAAGGCTCCAAATCGCAAATATTTTTTCCAAAAGAAATGACTTCTTGCCCGTTTTGTTTAAGCCAAAAAACAACTTTTTTTCCTAAAAACCCGTTAGCGCCGGTGACTAAAATTTTCATAAATTTTTTCCTTAATAAATTTCGGCATATGCCTCAACAAATAGGCCGGCCGGAAATAATAACTGATAAAAGCTTTCTCTTTTAGTCGCAAAAGCTCAGCCGCGGTTAAATATTGATGCCGATAAACCGGATTATAGGTATCATATTCCGGCCAGTCAAGAGTGGTCAAGCGGCCTTCTTCTTTCATTTTAGCAAAAAATTGTGTGCCCGGATAAGGCGTGCCAATGGTGAACTGCGCCACTAGAGTATTCAATTTTTTTGCGTAATTAATAGTTTGCCTGATAGTTTCTCGCGTGTCATTTTCTAAACCAATGATATAAAAAGCGGCAACAGTAATGCCAATTTTATGGCAATAATTGATGATTTCTTCCTGGTGAACGGCTTTTATTGGCAGGCGCTTTGATCCAATCAGCACCGCTTCACTGGCCGATTCCACACCTAAATTCAAATGGCGGAGACCGGCCCCACGCATTATTTTCAATAAATCCTTATCCGAAACAGGGGAGCTAAAGTCAAAATCATAGTAAAAACCATCATCAATTGCCGGGCCGATGGTGCGCTTCGCGTCCGGATAAAGTTCCAGCACTGCGGCCGCCAAAAGATGCGCTAAAGAGTGCCTCAAATTACCTAATTGTTCGCTTTTTTCCATAATTTCAATGATAGCATATAATTTTCTTATTGAAAATTGCTTTTCATCCATAATATGCTAGCATAGCCAGCATGGTTGTAAGAATGAGAAGCACAAAATCGCATACCAAGAACCGGCGCTCACACCACGCGTTGCAAGGTGTGGGTTTTGCGAAATGCGATCATTGT
>CAZNNV010000002.1:0-5043 GCA_964574515.1 uncultured Candidatus Saccharibacteria bacterium | reverse complement strand
CCGAATTCGCCAACCAAATATTCCAACTCCGCTAAAACATTACTAATAGAACGAATCCGCCATTTTTTGCCGGAATTTATCGGATAAGGGCAATAGAAAGAACAAGAATAGGGGCAGCCGCGGGAAGTCAGCGCTAACAGCATCGGCCGGCGATTGAGCGCCGGCGAATAAGAATATTTTTTTATCGGAAATTGGCGCCAATCAGGAAAAGGCAGGCTGTCTAAATCAGCGACCGATTCAACAGCTAAAATTCCCTGCGGTAAATTAGTGCCTGCCGCGATCTTCAGCGCGCCCGCCTCCGGTTCTCCTTTTATCACAAAATCCGCTTCCGCCAGAAAAAATTCCGGCATGACTGAAGCAAAAGTCCCATAAACTCCGATATAATAACCTTGTTTTTTAAGCCGCCTGATAACCAGGCGCTCATGCTCGCAATCAACGATAGAAACTGGAATTAAAACCAGATCCGCCGCTTCACCGGGTATATTTTCCTCATCAGCGTCATCAAAAAACCGGACAATCCAGCCATTTTTTTTAAAAATAGCGGCTAAGTAGGGAGTAGCGATTTCCGGCAAAACTACGTTTTTCTTTTTGACCCATTCAAAAACGCGGGCTCTGATTGAATTGCCCACCCAGGTGCCGGTTCCCATGCCACCGGCTAAATCTTTATTAACGCATTTTCTCCGGCTGGCGGCTTTAATACTTAAAAGTAAAACCTTCATATGAATTTATCCAACCGCTGGGCAAATTTAGCCCAGCTTAAAAATAAATCAATAAGTCCATTACTAAAAATTAAACCCGCGACCAGCCATAAAAGCCTGTCCTGCCACCATTTTCTTTTTTGCCATAATTCAACAATAAAAAATCCGGCAAAAATAGCTAGAAAAGGATAAATCTGAAAACGATAACGCGTTTCCACCACTGTGATAAAAATAATCAAAGGAGTAGCTATGGCAAAAGCCGCCAAATAATAAATAGTTTCTTTTTTTATTTTTATTGATTTTATCATCCCACCGAAACCAGCCACAAAAAGCAAAATTGAAGCCAAGCCGGAAAACAACAGGAATAAAAATTGGCCCCAGCCCTGCTGATAAAACCAAAAACCCATCGGCCGCAAAATACTAAAATACTTATTGGCGCGAAGCAATGTCAATTTGATAAATTCTAATGGGTGTTCACGCAAAAAAGATTTAAATTGGTTCATGGATTCAGCCTGCAGCTCCACCAAATTGTGGGTCTGCATATATTCATAATGGATTTTTTGCGGCTCTTGTTCGCCGTTGGCGCCGTGAAAATTGCCAATCCAAAAATTAAAATTGCCGGCCGCGCTAAAAGGCATAAATTCGCCAAAAACCGAATAATTTCTGATTGTCCAGGGAGTAAAAACCAAAATCAATGCTATAAAAAACAGAACCAGCGGCCGCCACTGTTTTTTGGCAACAAAATAAAAAATAACAATCGGCAAAAAGAACACAACCGGCGGCCGGGCCAAGCAAGCTAAGCCCGAAAATAAGCCCAGCGTTAACGGCAACCAGATATTCTTTTGATAAAAACAACGGAAGAAAAAATAGATCATGAGACTTACCAAAAATAAATAGAACGTTTCAGTCAGCAACATGGCCGCGTTTTCGATCAGATCCGGATAAAAAGCCAAAATGCCCGCCGCCCATAGGGCAATTTTCCTCTTAGCCGGCGAAGCGGCAAAAACGAGCAAAGCGGTTAAATATAAAATTCCGGCTGTCGCCGCGTGCATCAGGGCTTGCACAATCCAGACCAACGCCAAATTATGGCCAAAAACTTTATAAATTCCGGCTAAAAAATATTGGTAAAGCGGCCCGACGCGCGACATGCCTAAATCCCGGCTAAGATCGCCATTGAGCGGTCCTTCGCGATAACCAAAACCATTGGCAATATTTTGCGCCATGACATCATAAGCGGATGCATCCACCTGCGGTTTGATTTGAAAATAAAAAGAATAAGCCAGGCAGAGAACGAAAGAAGCCAGCAATATAGCCGCGAGTACTTTATTCTTTCTGATTGATATTATTAATTTACTCATTGGCCAAAAACAAATTTAAACAAAATTAATCCGCCTTTTATTTCCTGCTTAAGTTGCGCCCAGGTTCTGATATGCGCTAAACGCCGCAAAATTATCTTCGGCCGGAAATAAAACTGGCGATGAGCTAATTCATAATAATAGCGGAGTTTGGCTCGTGTTAAATCGGGCAGTTCCAAAACCGCACCCGAATAATTATAATCGTCCCAATCAAAAGACTTTATGTACTTTTTTTCCTTAGCCCAGTTAAAAAGCTCGGTACCGGGATATGGCATAGCGATATTAAACTGTGCTTCGTCCGGATCAAGTTTTTTGGCGAAAGCGATGGTCTTTTTTATCGTCTCCTCGGTCTCGCCCTGATTGCCAAACATGAAAGCGGCTCTTGTTTCCAAACCCAGCCGCCGCGCCAAACGAACTGTCGTTGTTGCTTGTTCCAAAGAAATATTTTTATTAATGTTTTTTAAAATTTGTTCATCAGCCGACTCCACGCCAAATAAAATCAAATGACAGCCGGCCTTAACCATTAAAGACAATAATGGCTCATCAACGCAATCCGCGCGGGTAAAACAAGACCAGGTGACGTCTATTTTATCTTTAATAATTATCTCACAAAATTCCCGCACTTGTTTTTTAAACATTGTGAAAGTATCATCGTAAAAAGCGAATTCTTTAATACCATAGTTTTTCTGTAAAAAATCAATTTCCTCAATCAGCCGCCGGGGCGAACGGGTTCTGACGCGGCCGCGAAAAGTCCGATAACAGTAGGTGCAGCGACCCGGACAACCCCGCGTCGCCAGCAACGCCATTACTGGAAGCCGCCGGTAACTGCCGACAGCCGGATAATATTTATCCATCGGCAATAAATGATATGCCGGCAGCGGCAAGTCGTCCAAATTTTCAATCAACGGCCGGGGCGGATTCTTGATAATTTGGCCGTTCTGCTTAAAGACCAATCCTAAAATATCGGCTGGGCTTTTACCGCCAACTAATTCGCTCATCGTCTTTTCACCTTCGTCTACTGCTACAAAATCGACAAAATCATGACTGATTGTTTCTTCCGGCATAACGGATGGATGGGTGCCGCCCAGAATAATTTTGGCGGCTGGAAAAATTTTTTTCGCCGCGCGAGCGATAGCCAAAGCATTATTAATTAAAGGCGTGGTAGCGGTAAGGCCAATAAAATCCGGCGCTTCATAATTTTTCAATAAATCAGCCGCCCGACCGACGCTGAGCCGTTCAGCCGAACAATCCAAATAAGACACGCGATGGCCATCTTTCTCCAATACTGCTGCAATATAAGCCAAACCAAAACTCGGCCAGCAGGATGCCACCTCTTTCCATAAATTATTGTCTTCACCGATAATCCAGGGCGGATTAATTAATAAAACTTTTTTCACTGTGTCTTTTATTTTTTAAATTTATATTTTAATAAAACCCAAATCGCTTCCAGGCCATCCCGCCAATTTATTTTTTTGCCCTCGTCTTTATGGCGCGGATAATAATTGATCGGCACTTCATGTATTTTAATGCCTTTTTTAGCTACTTTAGCGGTAAATTCCGGACAAAATTCAAAACGCCGGCATTGTAAATTAAGTTCCGGCAATAATTCCGCTTTAAACATTTTATAACAAGTCGGCTCATCGGTTAAATTAGTGCCGTATAAAAGATTCGTGAGCCAAGTCAGAAAAATACCGCCGATGGCAAAAGCATGGGAAGAACGACGCGCTTTAAAATAATTCTGGTGGCCGCGCCTGGAGCCGTAAACCACGGCAACGCCGGGTTCCATCGCTTTCGCCAGCATTATTTTAAAATCATTAGGGTCATATTCTAAATCCGCGTCCTGAATCGCCACCCAATCGCCGCTTAAACCGGCGAAACCGGTCCGCAGGGCACAGCCCTTGCCGCAGTTCCGATCATGATAAAAAATTTTGTGGCGATTTTCGTAATTTTTGATAATTTCCCGCGTTCCATCAATGGAATAATCATCAACGATAATTATTTCCTTTTCCACGCCTAAATCAGCTTCTTCTAATCTTTTCAATATTTCCCTGATGGTATTCCTTTCATTATAAACAGGAACAATTATAGAAAGTTTCATAAATTAATTTTCCAGGATTTTTTATATTCCATTAAATACTGCTCTTTGGTTGGCAGATTTTTAACAGCTTCCTGGCCTTGTTTTTTAAATTGCTCGCGCCGTGAATTATTATTCATCATTTCTAAAATAGCTGCCGCCAGCGCGGCGCTATCGCCCACCGGCACGACTAAGCCGTTTTGATTATTTTTGACTATCTCGCCGGCGCAGCCGACATCAGTCATTACAACCGGACAACCGGCTGCCAGAGCAGAAATAATTGCCATGCCATAACCTTCATAGTTTGAAGTTAATAAAAATAAATCGGCGGTTTTCTGGCAATCACTTAAATTTTCCGTCCACGGTTCAAAAATAATATTGGCCGATAATTTTTTCCTCGCAACCAACGATAAAAGGCTTTTTCTCTCTTTGCCCCGGCCAAAAATAATCAGGCCGGTTTGGGGATGTTTTTTGACGATTTCCGCCATAGCCTCAATCGCCAGGCCGATATTTTTTTCCGGCGTTAAGCGCGAAGCCATTAAAACAATAAAATTAAATTGCGAGTATTTTTGATGGAGGTTAATCACCTCAGCCGGCTGGCTTGTTTGAATAACAGTTGTTGAAATCGGTAAAATAATCGGCTCATTTTTTAATTTTATATTATTCTCCCGGAGGGAATTCTTTATTCTTTGGGAAACGACGCGAACGCTTTCGGCCCTGGGCAATAAAAATTTTGCGAGCCTCACCCGAATTCGGTTTAACCATGAACCACGGCTAAAATGAGGGCTTAGAAAATCAGTGTGAATTTGCAATTGTAGCGCGGCGCCTGTCCGGCGCTTAATTAAAAAACCGGCCAAACCGGCTTCAAAAGGATCCTGAGCGCTAATCAGCCGGACAGGCGGCATTTTTCTGGCCA
>CAZNNV010000001.1:23624-27711 GCA_964574515.1 uncultured Candidatus Saccharibacteria bacterium | reverse complement strand
GGCAAAAGCCGCGGCGTCCAGCAACTCGTTTTTGGCTTGTGAAATGGCTTCGACAATCGCCAACGGATGGAATTGTTCAGGTGAAATATCCAATTCTTTCATTAAGCGTTTAATCAGGTTTTGGCTGTCAGCAGCGTCAAAAACGGTAAAGCTTGGCTTAAATCCGATTTTATCCGCTTCAGCCCGTAAGATTCTTGAGCCGACAGAATGGAAGGTGCCAAGGGTTGGCATTTTAAAACTATCAGCGGACAGAGAAATCATTCTATGGACCCGTTCTTTAATTTCTTGCGCCGCTTTATTGGTGAAGGTTACCGCTAAAATATTTTCAGCCGGTATGCCTTGTTTAATCAAATATGCCACGCGGTTGGTTAAAACCCGCGTTTTGCCGGAACCTGGCCCGGCAATAATTAAAATCGGGCCATCAATGGCGCTGACGGCTTCTGTTTGTTTTGGATTAAGATCCTTGAGAGGCATATAGTTTGGCTTGGCTTCGCCAACTGGCGGATGATTAGCAGGCAATTTTATTCTTTATAGGTTCTATTATACTGGATAAACCCGGAAAAGCAAAAAGTTGTCTTAATCATCATTTCATTGACACTGTTTTCATTAAAATGCTACCCTTAAAAGGTGAATAAAAGTAATGCTCTCGAGCCAAAATTGAATAAAAAAATCTGCCAAAAACTGCCACGATGCGTTAAGTGCCATAAACGGTGTTTGATAGTCATGGCGGTTATTTTTGCTGTCTTCTTTTTTTTGCGGACTAATCCCTCTTTTTTAAAAGTCAAAGCTAGTTTTAATTCCAGCGATGTCAGTCTGACCGGTGGTTTAATAGAAGAGACAGCGGTTAATCTTGAACAAATTATGGGTGGGCCGATAAATTTTAATGATAGTTTAATTCCAACGGCGCAGGCAAATGTTGATTTATCGGCGGATGATGACATGGAAAATCAAGATGCCGTTTTTACGCAGGATTCAAGCGTTATTTCTCTTAACAATCCCGAAGGCAATGATATTTTTTCTGGCTTGCGGCGCGAGGCGCTTGATTATATTGTACAGGAGGGCGATACGCCTTTTGATATTGCCATTAAATTTAGCATTAATACTGATACGATTTTGTGGGCTAATAATCTCCGCGATGGTGATATTATTAAACCAGGCCAAAAATTGCTGATTTTACCAATTAACGGCGTGCGGGTGAAAGTCGGTAGTCGCGATACTTTGGCGGCAATAGCTAAAAGATATAGTGGCAAAGCGGATGAAATTATTACTTTTAACCATTTACCGGCTAATGGTAGCCTGTCTGCCGGGGCATATCTCATTATTCCGAACGGTGAAGCAGTAACGGTGGTAGTCGCGCCAAAAGTCAGCGCGCCTAAATATGCTCAAAATACCAGTTCCGGCGGCTTAATGATACCGACTACCGGCTATAATTGGGGCCGGGTGCATGGCCTTAATGGTATTGATATTGCCAATCCTTGCGGCACACCGATTTACGCTTCAGCTGCTGGGACGATAGAAGTAGCCGATGGCGCTGGCTGGAATTGGGGCTATGGCAAGTATATTCAAATCCAGCACAGCAGCGGTATTGAAACGCTTTATGGCCATCTTTCCGCTATTTATGTTGATCCTGGCCAATCAGTCGGCAAGGGCCAATTGATCGGTTTGATGGGCACGACCGGCCGTTCCACCGGCTGTCATTTGCACTTTGAAGTCCATGGTGCAAAAAATCCGCTGAAGAAGTAGCAGTGTTCGCCGCGCCGTAAAAGTAAAAAACAAAGACGCGGGCGCGACTCTCGATGTTTTTGATTAGTAAATAACCTCGTTAAAGAATAAAAACTGCTTTTTAGAAGCAGTTTTTTGTCATTTATTATTGGAAATTTGTTATTTTATTCATATATTTTCTTCTCGCGGCCGGTATTGCAGGGCTTCGGCGAGATGATGAGATTGGATTTTTTCTTCGGCCGCCAGATCGGCGATGGTCCTGGCCAGTTTCAGTACCCGGTGATAGGAACGGGCTGACAAACGCATGGCATCCACGGCGTTTTTTAAGATTTGCTGGCCTTGGCTGTCAGTCTGGCAATATTTTTTCATCAGTTGCAAGTTCATTTCGGAATTGGTACTGATATTATCTTGATTGAAACGTTGAGCCTGGATTTGCCGGGCTTTTTTAATCCGTTGCCGGACAGCGGCGCTCGTTTCCCCTTCTTTATCGCCGGCTAATTTTTCGTATTTGATTGCCGGTACTTCGATGTGCAAATCAATGCGGTCAAGTAAGGGACCGGAGAGCCGGCGCCGATAGCGGCTGATTTGAGAAGGCGTGCAAACACAGGGCCGGGCTGGGTCATGGGCGTGGCCGCAGGGACAGGGATTCATTGAAGCGACCAGCATAAATTTGGCCGGAAAAGCCAGGGTGCCGGAAGCGCGGGAAACAGTGATATGGCCGTCTTCCAGCGGCTGGCGCAATGATTCCAGCACATCACGGTGGAATTCCGGCAATTCATCCAAGAACAAGACGCCGCGGTGCGCCAAAGTAATTTCGCCGGGTTTCGGATGGTTGCCGCCGCCGACGAGAGCCACGGCTGAAGCGGTGTGGTGCGGCGAGCGAAAAGGCGGCTGGCAGATAATTGGGTTCTCTTGGCTTAATCGGCCGGCTAAGCTAAAAATTTTGGTCACTTCCAGGGCTTCATCAAAATTAAGCGGTGGCAGAATTGTCGGTAAAGTGCGTGCCAAGAGAGTTTTGCCGCCGCCCGGTGGTCCAGACATCAGAATATTATGGTGGCCGGCGGCAGCGATTTCCAGCGCCCGTTTGGCGTGTTCTTGGCCTTTAACATAAGCCAGATCAAAATCGCTGGTTTCATCATCGTTTTCTAAATCAATAGCGGTGTGGGGCGTCGGTGTCAATAATTCTTTTTGTTCTAAATGCAGGAAAAGACTTTCTAATTTTTCCAGCCCGAAAATTTCTAAACCATTGACCAAAGCTGCTTCGCTGGCATTGGCCAGTGGAACAAACAAGGTTTTAAAGCCGCGTTGGCGCGCCATCAGCGCAATAGCCAAAATGCCGCTGACTGGCCGGAGTTTGCCTTCAAGTGAAAGCTCGCCGACAAACATTTTTTTATCTAATTCCGCGGCCAATAGCTGGTCCGAGGCCAATAAATAAGCTACGGCAATCGGCAAATCGTAAGATGGCCCTTCTTTTTTAATGTCTGCTGGCGCCAGATTAACAATAACGCGCCGCTGGGAATGGTGCGGCGGGCTGGCACCGGAATTTTTAATGGCCGAAGAAACGCGCTCTTTGGATTCATTGACTGCTGTATCCGGCAAGCCGACAATGTTAAAACACTGCAGGCCGACAGCCATATCAACTTCCACTTCAATCGGCTGGCAATCCAGCCCTAAATTAGCGGCGGAATAAACTTTAGAAGGCATAAATTTTTAAAATTTAAAAATTCAATAACTTAGCTATTGATTGAAAATTGTTATTATATTATATCTTTTTCTAATAAAAAAGCCACCCTTTATTTTTATGGGGCGGCCAGAATACAAGCAGAGATAATTATTTTCGGCATTTGATGCATAATTCGGCTTCTGGCATAATTTCTAACCGTTTGATGTCAATTGGCTGACCACAATTGGCGCAAACGCCATAGGTTCCTTTTTTAATTCTAGCTAGCGCTTTATTAATGCTGGCTAAATCAATTTCCAGTGCGTGTTCGACCGAAAGGTTTCTTTCATAGTTTGCCACTTCCTGGGCGTTTTCATCAGAACTCTGAGCGTCTAGGTTGGGAAATTTGGCGTCGTAATCACCAGTAAGATTGCCGTCTTTTTTAGCAAAAGAAGCAAGTTCTTTTTCAATTTTCTCTTTCTTCTCCTCCAGCTTTTTTTGGAAAGGCAATAATTGTTTCTTATTCATGTTTTTATCTTAACCGGAATTAAAGAATAAAATCAATCCCCGCCATAGATTATCAAGCGATCCTTCGGAGCAAGTTTATTCCATTATTTTATCTATTGTTTTTTTAATAAGATCGGGATCGTTAGTAATCAGTAGATAATTTTTTAAGTTAGCATAATAAATATCGTTGGGATTCTG
>CAZNNV010000001.1:21037-23614 GCA_964574515.1 uncultured Candidatus Saccharibacteria bacterium | reverse complement strand
GTTAAGATGTTTAATTCTAACTATTTTATTCTGGCGGTAAAGATCAGAAATCAGATTATATTTTAATTTAAGAGTTTTTTCTAATTGTTCCAAATAGGCATTAGTTTCGTTCTGGCTAATTTTTAAACCGGATAAAAGCAGCCATTGAGGAGGGATGTTATTTGTTTCCAGGACAGCTAATGCCATCTCATCATTAAAGATTTGCTTAAAATTTTCATTGAGCCAGGCGAGATTATTATTTTCCGCCAGATTTTTTATTGAATCAACGGCCCAGATGAAGGGTGGCCAGCCATAATTTTTATCTTTTAAGGATTTAAAATCGCCCGGCAGATTGTTTGATTTGAAATAAATAATAGCTGTGGAATTATCAGGAATAAGATTAGCGAATGGGCTGGTTTTTCCGGTCAGCAGTAGATAGGCCAGCCAAGCAGCGGTGATAATAAGCATGGCTGATAAAAGCCAAATCAGCCAATTAATTTTTTTAGGCGTGGAAATTTGGGAAGCGCCGTTAATTGTCGATTTATTATTAGCTGCCGGATTGGCGGTATGGTCTATTTTTATTGGGACATTAGCCATAAATAACAAAAATTATTGATTAAAAGTTATGGATTTCCTGCATTCTTTTATCATATTTTTCCATCAGCGAATAACTCTTTGATTGCGGATGGAACATCAGGCAGCTGTTGCTGCAAAAAATTTGGTCTGTCGGTTCGTTTTTAGTTTTAGCTTTTATTCTTTTAGTTTGCCAGTCGCCTAGTTTTTTTTCAATTTGGTCGCCCCAATAGCCCGATAGTATTTTTTCCGCTAGTCGGCTGATTTTTTGGGCTAGTCGGCTAACTGATATTCTTTTGGCAGTTTGGCAGTTTGGCCAGGGATAATTATTTAAAAATTTTTTCAACCAATTATTATTTTCTAAAAATTCGGCATGCAGGCCGGTTTTTTTTTCCAGTAATAACGTTAGCCGGCCATATTCTTGGGAAGAATGCATATCCCGAATCTTATTTTCTTTTTTTATTTCCAGGTTATTTTCAGTCAGGTAACAGTTTAAACAGAATCTGTTTTTAGTATGTGAACCATGGCGGCGTTTGCCCATAATGCCTAAAACAGCCATAATCAGGATTCTAGCGGTCCAGAGGCGGTTATTTTGCGTAATGATTAAAAGATCAAAATCGCTTTGCTCATTGGCATTATGAAAAGTCAGCGAGCCGCTAACATCAGCCAGGCGTAAAAAAGGAATAAAGGCCAGCGGTCTGGCCGCGGCCTTTAACCTTTTCCATTTTATTTGTGATATTTTAAGCTTTTTTTCCCGTTGATTGACTAACTTTCCTCTGTCCTTTAGAAAATAAAGGCCTTGGTCTGATTCGCAAGCAGCATTTAAAAATACGCTTTGTTTTAAGTTTTCTCTTAATCGAAAAAAAGAAACGTTATTTTTTTGGTAAGAAAGGTATTTAAAAATTTCCAGCGCCGTTAGCGGACAATCAAGCAAATCATAATAAAGCAAAGTTGATATTATTGCCTTTTCTAAATCACTGGGTGGTATTTTGGAGGCGGTCAATGACGGCATACATGCTCGCTTTAGAGGTGGTTATTAAAAGCAGCCGATCGACGATAGCGTAATCAATGGTTAAAGACGAGTCAGGCAGATTAATATATCTGATTGTGACATTTTTATAAATGTTGTCCAAAAATGATTTTTTATCTGGTAATCCTTTGCCGGTGAGCACAACGAAAGCAGAAAGCATATCTGGCTCCATCAGTTTTATTGTTTCCATAACAGTGGTAGAGCTGGCGGCAGTGGATAATTCAGCGATAAGCACAGGGCGGAAGACATCTTTGATGGCGGTCTCGGCTAATCCTTCTGTCTGGGTCCAAATGAATAAATTGCTCTGCCCGGACAGCTGGTCGCCTACTTTTTCTAAAATATAAAATTTTAATTCTTGGTCAATTTGAGCTAGATTTAAATACGCAGTCGATGCAGTTTGCCCACCGGTTTTTTCTATCAGAATTTCAGTTAAGGAATTAGCCGGCGACGGGCTGGCTAGAAAACTGGCCAATAGGGCATCTTTGATTTTTTGGTCAGCTTGAAGGCCGATTATTCTTTGGCTGTCAGCTTCCAATAAAATTTTCCTGACTGGCGGTGTTTGACTAGGAGTAACAGACGCGCTTGGCTTCGGAGATGGCGATGTTGATGGCTGAGATTGTTGCCAAATAAAGAAACCGATAACGGCAGCAGTTAAAATTAGCAGGCCGCCGAAAATAAAGATTATTTTATAAATCTTGCTTGTTTTTGTTGCCGGGGGATAAGTTTCTTTTTCCCGAAGAACAGAAATAGGCTCTATTGCGGTTATAGGCTTGGGCGCCGGCGGAATTGGCTCTTTTTTTTTTTGATTTTCAGTTTTGAGAATTTCAGCGTTGAGCTTTTCGGTAAAAGGAGAAAAAACTGGTTTAGGAGGAGAAATTGGTAAATCAACAGGCGGTGCCGCGGACTTTAGAGCTGGCGATGAGGGCGGGATGAATGGTTTTGGAGACGGAGCGACGGGACTGGCTGTGACCGGTTTAACCTGTGCAGGAGGCGTC
>CAZNNV010000001.1:17859-21027 GCA_964574515.1 uncultured Candidatus Saccharibacteria bacterium | reverse complement strand
ATTGCTGTTGGCGGTTTTTCATTTGACAGCGCCTCCAGGTCATTTTTCATCGTTCGGATCATGAACTGGGAATTTAGGTCAAAAACACTATTTTTATCATCACTATTAGAGTTCGGTGATGACACTTGGATATTGGCGGGATTTTTTATATCCATGTAATTAGAGATTAGCTTTTTAGAAATTAGCTTTTTAGGAAAATTCCTAAGAAGCTAAGAAGCTAATTTTCCAAAAAGCTATTTTATATTTCTCATAGTTAAATTAATTCTGCCCATATCGTCTATCTCTTTAACCTTAACTGTTACTGTGTCTCCGATTTTGACGATATCTTCCACGCGGTTGACCCGGTAGTCCGCCAGTTCGGAAATATGAATCAGTCCTTCCTGTCCTGGCAGAATTTCCACGAAGGCGCCAAAATTTAACAGTCGTGTTACCTTGCCGGTAAAAATTTCTTCGGCGGTAACTTCATGCGTGATATTTTTTATCCACTCAACTGCTTGTTGGGCGCCGGCTTCATTGTCAGAAGTGATAAAAATTATTCCCGAATCTTCAATATCAATTTTAGCGCCGGTTTCGTCAATAATTTTATTAATAATTTTGCCGCCCGGACCAATCACCTCGCGAATCTTATCTGGATTAATTTGTAGGGTGATAATGCGGGGTGCATGCTCGGAAAGTTCAGGCCGCGGCGTCGCTAATACCGCATTGAGTTTTTCTAAAATATGCAGCCGTGCTTCTTTGGCTTGTGCCAGTGTTTCTTCAACTATTTTTATATCTATTCCTTCTATTTTAACATCCATTTGCATTCCGCACACCCCTGTTTGGGTGCCGGCTACTTTCATATCCATATCGCCGTGGTGGTCTTCCGGCCCCTGAATATCGGTCAGAATTTTATAATTTTTTCCATTTTCATCCATGATCAATCCCATCGCAATGCCGGCGGCCGGCGCTTTCATCGGTACGCCCGCATCCATTAAAGCCAGCGAAGAGCCACAGACTGAAGCCATTGATGACGAACCGTTAGAGGAAAGAATTTCTGAAACGACGCGGATAGTATAGGGGAATTTTTCTTCGGGCGGAATCAACATGAGCAAAGTGCGTTCTGCTAATGCGCCATGGCCGATTTCACGCCGGCCCGGGCCGCGGAACGGACCGATTTCGCCGACGCAAAATGGCGGGAAATTATAATGGTGGATAAATCTTTTTTTGTATTCGGCTTCAATACCGTCAATGATTTGTTTTTCGCTAGGCGCGCCTAAGGTAACAGCTGACAGCGCCTGGGTTGAGCCGCGGGAAAAGAGCGCCGAACCGTGGGTGCGCGGCAGAACGCCGACTTCCCCGCTTAAGGCGCGGACTTCATTCAGTTTGCGGCCATCGGGCCGTTGATCAGATACTAAAATATTTTTATGGACGAGACGGTTTATTTCGCTTTCTAAAATATTATTGGCAAAATTAATCTTTTGATCAGTTTCTTCCGGTTCAGTAAGTTTAATTAATTCATTCAATTCAACGGTAATTTCTCCCAGGCGATTTTGCCGGCCGGAGCGGTCTTTAATATAGATTGCTTCTTCTAATTTATTGGTTAAGAAATCATTAATTTTTTCAACGAATTCAGCAGTCGGCGCGGCAATTTTTAGTTCCCTTTTGGCTGGCGCCAGGTCAGCGATAATTTCTTGCTGGAAAGCGATTAGCTCTTGATAGGCGGCAAAACCGCATTCGACCGCCTGGACAATGGTTTTTTCCGGTGTTTCTTTGGCACCGGCTTCCATCATATTAATTTTATCCTGTGTTCCTGAAACGATTAAATCAAATTCGCTTTGGTTGCGCTGGTCAAAAGTCGGATTAATAACAAATTCATTATTAATTTGGCCGATGCGGACTGCGGCGACCGGACCGGCGAACGGAATATCAGAGATGGACAAGGCCAGCGAAGCGGCAAAAATACCCAATACATCGGGGTCGTTTTCCCTATCAAAAGACATTACGGTGACGACAACTTGGATTTCATTTCTAATATCATGGTTAAAACGCGGCCTGAGTGTCCGGTCAATCATTCGGCCGCTTAAAATCGCATCATCCTGTGGCCGCCCTTCACGCTTAATAAAGCGGCTGCCTTTAATCTTACCAGCCGCGTAGAGCCGTTCTTCATATTCAACGGTTAGCGGCATGTAATTCACATTTTTAGTCCGGCTGCTCATGACCGCGGTAGCGAGCAGAACTGTTTCGCCGAAAGAAACGAGAACCGAGCCATTAGCTTGTTGCGCCAAGCGGCCTGTTTCCACCGTTAAAGTTCGTCCGGCAAATTGCCGGGAGTATATTTTTTTCTCCATTTAGTTTTTTGCCCGATCTGTTGGGCCGGAGAACAAGAGGGAAAAACTCATTTGGCCGCATTAATCTGCGCATAAGCTTTTCTCTATTTTTCTCAAGCCGTTGGGATTCGAGGCGTTAGTTAGTGCAACGATGTCATCGCCGTTCGTGAACGGCTGTTATATAACAGGATCCCTCGGGCTTTATCCTCGGGATGACAACTTCGTTGTCATTTAATTAAATATTTTTTTAAATCTGTTCCTAAATCAATGAAATCATCGGCGGCTTCTTTTAGCTGTCCGGAAGCACTGCGGCCGAAAGAAATGATTTCCACTTGGCAGCCGTCTTTAATTTTTAAATACCGCACCAATGGGACAAAGTCGCCATCGCCCGTTACTAAAATTACCGCGTCCAGTTTTGGGCCTAATTCAATTGCATCAACGGCCAGGCCGACATCCCAATCCCCTTTTTTCATGCCGCCGGCAAAAATCTGTAAATCTTTAACTTTTGTTTCAATACCGATTTTATTTAAAGCATCTAAGAAGGCCTGCTCTTCACCGCTTTCAGTCCGGATAGCGTAAGCGATGGCACGGACCAGCCGCCGGCCGGCAACTGCCGTTTTGATAATTTCTTTAAAGTTAACCTTGGCCTGGTATAGGTTTTTTGCTGAGTGGTATAAGTTCGGCACATCAATGAAGATGCCAACGCGTTGTTCTTTGTGTTTGATAATCATAGATAACTTGTCATCGCTACTCTTAGATGGCTGTTATACAATAGGATCCCTCGTCCAGTTTTGTGGGACTCAGGATGATCCCGCCGTGGCGGGATCATTTTTTCAGCCCTAATTTTTTAATCAGTGAAGCG
>CAZNNV010000001.1:9897-17849 GCA_964574515.1 uncultured Candidatus Saccharibacteria bacterium | reverse complement strand
CTTTTTCAGGTAATCAAGCATTTTTTTCCGGCGGGCCACCATTTTTAAGAGGCCGCGGTGCGAATGGTTGGCTTTGGCGTGTTTCTTTAAATGTTTGGTTAGCTCTTCAATCTGCCGCGTCAAAATCGCCACCTGCACTTCCGGTGATCCGGTGTCCGCTTCATGGACTTTAAACTCCTCCACTATTTTAGTTTTTCTTGTTTTTGTCAGCATATAAAGCCACTATTTTTACTAATTTATATAAATATAAGATACCATAAATTATTTAAAAGTGCAAATTTCTATTTGCCAAAACGCTAGTTTTATCGTAAAATGGGAAAGATTCAGTTTTGTAGTTAAAAGAATAGAAGGCTGCCTTTGCTTTTTTATTTAGGCATGTCCCTATAGCTCAATGGATAGAGCGCCAGCCTTCTAAGCTGGCTATGTAGGTCCGATTCCTACTAGGGACACAATATTTTGAGCCCATAGTCCGGTTAATTCTGTGGATCTGCCCCGTTAGCTCAGTTGGTAGAGCTGCTCCCTCTTAAGGAGAAGGTCGGGGGTTCAAATCCCTCACGGGGCACCAAAACTTATTGGTCTAATAAAAAATGGCTTGTCCAGGCCGTTTTTTATTTTATCGGTTTTAATTCTTTATTGCCGTAGTGCGCTAAATAATTTTTCCAAATGCCTTCGCAGCGGCTGTTTAAAGAGCATTTCCGGCATTGCGGAGCTTTTGCCCGGCCGATTTCCGGTCGGGATTTCTCCACATCCCAATTGATGAAATCCGGCGCCAGATGTTCGGTTTTAAATTTTTTGACCTCCAACAACTCGCTGATTTGATCAAGGTAATCGGTAAAATAACACAGCGGCACATAACGGATGTGCCAGTGGGAAACTTTATTTTTTTTGCCGATAGCCAGACATTGCCGGATAAAAGGAGCAGCAACGGAAATTTTGGGCACAAATTTATTAAATTCATTCTTTGCCGCGCCTTCATTGCAATCGACAAAAATAAACTCTGAATTGCGGATGCCGAGGTCATAAATTAATTCTCCTATTTGGCGGAGATGTCTATAATTCTGTTTGACGATAGTGGTATTAGAACCAATGGCTTCAATACCTAAATTTTTTTTCATGTTTTCAAAACCCGCCATCAGCTGTTCGAAACTGCCGGCTGATTGCGTTAGGGAATCATGCTGGCCGGCGTTAAAGCCATGAATAGAAAAAACAATATCAGTTAGGCCGGCCATAGCTACCTTTTTGGCATAATTCGGATAGGCCAGCATCCGGCCGTTGGTGGCCATCATGATGGTTTTAAAATTAAGTTTTTTGGCTTCTTTAAGCAAATTGATAAAATCTGGCCGGATCGTCATTTCGCCCCCGATGAATTCCAAATAGGTCGTTCCTCTTTTTCTGGCATCGGTCATTTCTTCAATAATTTGCCGCGTTGTTTTAGTGGCTATGGCGCGTTTGTCGGCGTCAATGCAAAATTGGCAATTGTTATTGCAGGTATAGCCGGTGATAATAACAGTTTTTTTTATGATTCTAGATGGATTTTTTTTCATGAGTGTTTTGGCTAAATGGATCATGAGGAAAAAAACTTTAAAATTATTCCTAGGAGGGAATTTTGAAGCCAGAGAGTGGTTAGTGCTCCGAGCAGCATAAACGGCGCGAACGGCGATGTTCGGAAAATAGTAATTGTTTCAATTTTTTCTTCCGCTAGCTTTTTTTTGATGATTTCTGTTTGTTCATTATTAAGGCCGCTTCGTTTGAAATTATGGTCAGCTGATAGGGACGCTTTTTCTAAAATAGCCGGGTCGACAAACATTCTGGCTTGCAGTTTTTTCAATTCGATTATTTTAGTCTGGGTTTTTTTTAAATAAAAATCAATGCTTTTCCTAAAGAGGGCGAAAAAGACCATAAAAACGGCCATGCTTTTTATTGTTTGCCAGATGATTTTTAAAGTTGATTGGGAATCATAGAAAAGGCCGAAAAGACAGATCAGGCCAAACATCAGGGCGATAATTTTTAGCACTAATGGTTTTTTCAGCCATGGCGCGGTCTGGGAGCTGAAAATAATCAGGCAGGCGAAAAGCAGTGATTGGTATGGCATGATATCAAGGCCCCATAATTTTTTTATTGCCGGCTGGGCAAAATTAAAAAATAAGATAATTAAAAAAGGTAAGAGAAGGTTTTCGCCGACGGTTTTTAATTTTTTGCCGGCTTGGGCCGGATGAAAGTTGATTTTTATGTTTTTAGCCGGCCGAAAAAAATTACGCCAGCCAGCTGTTTTTATTTTTTGTCCGGTTTTCCGAAGATAAAATATTCCGGAACTGATCAGCAAATACAGCAAAAAAATAAAAAAGATATTGATTAAAAGCGTGAAAGACGGGAATATTTTTAAATAGGAATATTGATATTTTGTTAATGGAATAAGCAGCGAGAAAACGATAAATAATTTGGCGTCGCCGGCGGCCCAAGCATTAATGCGCCAGATAAAAAAAGCAATGATTCCGGCAAGGGCGCAATTAGCCAGGCTGGACAGCAGAAAATCAAGATTGAAGGTAAAGACAGGCATTGGCGACTCGGCGGATCGGTGAAGAATTTGCAGATAAAAAAACTTTGTCAGCGGCGCGGCTAAAAAACGCCAGATAATTAATAAGATAAATATTCCCAGTCCCCAATAGAAACCTAGTTGGATCCATTTATTGCGCACTTTTCCATACTTAATATCTTCATAACTGGTAATCAGTCCGATGAATAAAAGAATCGGTAAAAGAAGGAAGTCTAGAATTGACGTCATAGCTTTTATATTTTAGTTTTGGTTTTAGCCTGATTCTGAGCGCTTTTTTCTATTTCAGCCAGCGGCTGGTAGGGATTGCCGGTTGATTTCGTGGCCACTTTATTTTTATATGGCTGAAAACCATCTCGGCCGATATGGGCTAGATATCCCCGATGAATGCCCAGGCAATGATTTTTAACTTGGCATAAATTGCAGGCCGGCAGGAATTTTATTTCTTTTGCCGGCAGAGTGCGCCAAGCATATGGCCAGATTTTTTTATCAAGCGTACAGAGCGGAAAATGATAAAGCCGGAATTCTTTGAATTTCGGCGCCAGTTCGGCGATCTGATTTATGAAGGGACGGACTTGTGCGTAAGTTAAAGCGACATTTTTTTTATTTTTTATAGCCTGCCCTTCCATCTCCGGAAAAATTACGATTAAGCGGTCAATCGTCGGAAAATTATCTAGAATTAGTTTCAAGACCGGCTTGATATTTTGATAAGAGAGGCGCGTAATGACAAACCGGGCGCCAATTAGCTGGCTAGGCTTTTTTCGTTTTAGGAGATTACTCAGGCCGGCCATGGTTTGGTCAAAACTGCCGGCGGCTCTGGTAACAGCTTCATGGGTTTTTTTGTCGTGGCCATAGAGCGAAACATCAATTTCCAGATTATCCCCCATGGCCAGAAATTCCTCGGCTTTTTGCGGATAAGAAAAAAATCGGCCGTTAGTCAGCAGCTTTATTTTTTTTCCGGAAAATTTTTCTGTAAGATATTTTATTATTTCTCTAAAACGCGGATGAATTGTTGGTTCTCCTCCGGACAAATAAATTGATTCGGCAGAATCAATCTTATCTCTGAATTTTTTTAACCGGCCGATAATATCCCGCCAATTGTAGCCGGTTTTATTGTCCCAAGCCGGCCAAGGCCGATCGGGATTAGTGCACATTAGACAGCGATTATTGCATTTATCGTAGACGCAAAGATCGACGCTAGTATCATTTTTTGGCATTTCAACTATTTTTTAAAAATGGTTTTGCTTTGAATAAATTTAAATCGATATATGGTTTAGGGATCCCTCGGCATTGTTTATCCAGTGAGCATTGTTGGCAATGCTCAGTTTTGCTCAGCAGGCGGTAGAAAGCCAGGGCCGAGTTATTTATTTTGATTAGGTCAATTTTTTTATTTAAGAAATGATCGTAACCGCCGACATCCTTCTGTATTTTTGTGCCGTTATTGAAACGAGTGCCAGTCAGGCAAGGCGGAATATTGTGGAAGGATAATTTTTGTTTGTTTTTCAGGTTAGAAAAATCTTTTGATTTAAAAAAGACAGAAATTTTTTTTAGGTCAGGAATATTAACCAGCGCTTGAGGAGAATAATATCCTTGGTAGCTTGGCAGTGAAACTAAGGCGGCATTGACGCTGTAGCCGAAACCAAGCAAAAATTTAAACAATTCCGGCCAGCTTTGCTCATTTTGTTTTAAAAACAAGGTGCGTAGCCTGACTTCAGGAAAGCCTAATCGTTTAAGATTAGCCAGCGTTTTTAAAACGGAATTAAAGCTGCCCGGTTTTTTTGTTATAGTGTCATGAACGACTGCGGTGTGGCCATAAAGCGGTATTTGGAATGAGCCGACATTGCCGATATCAATTATTTCTTCTAAAAAACTTTTTTTGGCGAAAGACAAACCATGGCTTTGCATGTCAATCTTAATTGGGGTTATTTTTTTTATTTTTTTTAAAAAATCAATCAAACCGTGATATTCTCCCGGGTCATTGCCGGAGACAACCAGCCAATCAGGAATCTTTTCTTGGCAGAATTTTTTTAAGCGGTTTAATTGTTCTTTGGCTATTTGGTCAGCGGCTTTTTTACTAGAAAAATTATGGGCCGAACAAAAAACACAGCGTAACCGGCAGCCGATGTCGTGTAAAATTAGAACAAAAGCCGTCTCCTGTTTTATTGATTTTTTCATGGAAAGATTATCCCTTCTGAGCCGGTTTTTTTATCGGTTTTAATTCATCTAAACCGAAAACAGAGGCATAGCTGCGCCAGATGCCATAACAGCGGTCATCATAAAGGCAGAGGCGGCAGGATGCGGATTTAATTTTTTTACCGCGCCTGGATTCGTCCAATGAAGATTCAAATTCCGGTCCGATAAGCAGAGTATCTAATTGTCCCATGTCATTAATATTTTCTTCATGGCCCGGCACGAGACACGGCACCATATTATAGACGAAACAGCCAATGTTTTTTTCGGATTTTTTGATTATATCAATTGCTCGGCAGATATGGGGTCCGACATCGCTCATTTTAGGGATTAACGCCCGAGGATTGCGGGCAACGCTGCCTTCAATCATAGACATAGTCAGGCGGATTTCACCGATGTCAAAATTATCAATTAGAAATTTTACATGCTGGGCCAAATGCTGATAATTCGGTTTTATTAAAACAACATTAATATTAACTTTTTGCCCTAATTCATTGAGGTTTTTAATCCCTTGGACGGCCTGTTTGAATGTTCCTTTGGTGCCCATGATGCGGTCATGAATTTTTTCTTGATGTGAATGGAGGGAGACGACAAAACGATTGACGCCGCTGTCAATTAATTTTTGGCATAATTTTTTATAGATATACATACGGCCATTAGATTGGACTTCGATATGGCCGAGATTTTTTTCTCGGGCATAGGCCGCAAGTTCGGGCAGATCATTGCGCAGCGTTGGTTCGCCGCCGGAAAAAGCGAAACCCCGGGCATTCATATTAGCAGCTTTGTCAATGTCTTTTTTTACATCTTCAAATGGCCGGATGGCGTGATAATCAGTATCGTGGCGGCTGCGGTCAATCTGCAGGCCTGTTGAGCACATAAGGCAGCGGCAGTTGCAGCGGAAAATAATTAAACTTTCCACTTTGCCGGTTTGGTTATTACTGTTATTCTTTTTGCCGCCCAATTTTTTTCCTAAAGTGATTTTTTTCGGTCGTTTAACCATTTTTATAATTTTTTATAATAAACAGGCGTTTTTTTTGGCCAATCGGGATAATTCTTTATCACCGAAACGTTCGAGATATTCTTTCCATAGGCCGCCGCATTCTTTATAGTAGCGGCAACGTTGGCAAAAAGCAACGTTTTGCCGATGGATATCCTGATAAAAGCCTTTTTTATTTTTTTTCAGGCGTTTGGGGTCGTAACCAATTTGTCGATAATCATCTAGCCGTTGTTTAGTATTAATGAGGCGGACATTTGGTGCTTGTCTTAGTGATGGCGCCAGTAGGCAAAAAGGAAAATCAAAAAATCCCAATTCCTTAAACTGCGGGGCAATCGCTTGAAGGCGATTTAGTTCTTTGTTCAGTTGCGGCAGCCGTACAGCCAGTTGGCTATAAAATAGGCTGGCATGGCCGTCCGGGATTAAATCTAGTAAGTACCAACCATTGATATTTAGAGATAGGATAAATTCGCCGAACTTTTTTAAATCGCGGAAATTAAGCCGGCAGATGACCGAGCTGACATTGATATGTGTTTGCGGAAAACGCTTAGTGTTTTTTATGCCTTGGACAATTTGTTCAAAAGAACCGGGTGTCCGAGTAATGGCGTCGTGGGTTTTTTTATCGGGACCAAGAACAGAGAAAGTTATTTTATTTAAGCCCGCTTCAATTATTTTTTGGCAGAAAGAATCATAGCTGAACAATCGGCCGTTAGTGCTGAAAGCGATTTGTTGATAGCCCAATTTTTTGGCCGTCCTAACCAATAGAAAAATATCTTGCCTGATGCTTGGTTCGCCGCCGGTAAACTCAACCTGGTCAAATCCTTTTTTTTTATTTTTTGCCAGATCAGATATGATTTGATCAGTCGTTCGATCCGGATAGAATTGCTTTCTGTCTTTTACCGAGCAGACTAGGCAATTATTATTGCAAGAAAAACCGACCAGCGTCAGTAGGCATTTTCTATTGGCGGAACCGCGGCCGGCGATTTTCGATGATATTTTTCCTTTAGTCGGCTGTTTTTTCATCTGGTTAAGAGAAATCAATTATAACGCCGGCATTTTTCTTTTTCAAGCCAGTTATTAAATTGCGGTTTTGGTAGATATCGATTTGGTTATTAATAATTTTTATTCTATTGCCTTGTTTATATTGATTTATTTCGTGTTCCGATATAAGGGATGGATATGGCAAAACGTCTGTATAATTAAGCTCTCCTTTTGTTGGTTTGCCCTTAAACGCTATCCAGTTAAAATAGTCAAAATATAAAACTGAAGTTTTTAGCGCTTTGACGACCGTGGTGGCAAGCGACGGCACTTCTTTTTTTAATAATTCTAGCGTTATTTTTCCCAGGGCAACGCTTTTTTTACAGTTGAGCGAACAAGGTATGTGTTTAATAAGGAATAGATTAGTTGTGGATTTGAATTTTTCCTGATTTTGCAGATAGACAGATAAATTTTTATCCCTTAATTTTGATTCATGGTTAAATAAGCTATGGCAATAAAACGAAGGTTTGCCGAGGGTATTTTTATGCGCCAGCATATTAAAATCTTTTCCCGACGGTAAGTTTTTAGAAAAAAAATCCACGCAGCAGTCGGGATAACCCAATGCTTCGCCGTGTGTTTTCTGGTCATTATTTATTTCCGATTCATAAGCTAGTCGCGCCATTTTTTTTGAGCGGGAAATATAAACATAATTTCCGGTTTCGGCCTTAGTGGCAAAAGAAATAGCTAGTTTTTTTTCTAAAATGTGAAAGCCTAAATTTTGGTAGAAAGATTTTATTTCTCGCGAAATTCCATTAGGAGAATAGCCGCGGAAAACCGGTTTTAGGCCGGCCTTTAACAACAAAAAAGACTGGATGTCGATGAGTCCGTTTATTCCATAATAAATTTTATCTGTCATAGTTTATGTTACAAAATTAAAGAAATAAAAATGCAGGTCAGGTCGGTTCTTGAATTCATAAATTAATTTTCTGCCACGAAATATTTTAAAGCTAGAGGAGTCAAAAAAAAGTCTATCGCCGGTTTTTATTTTAGCTGATAAAAGTTGAATATTTTCATTGGCTGATTTATCGGCGGCATAATCAGGATAATGGGTTTGAAAAATTGAACAGCCGGAATAATTGAGGCGGTGGCCATCGGTTTGTCCTTCAAAAAATAATCCCCACCGTTTATCCCAGGCGACATGAATGTTCGGTGAGGATGGATCAAGAAAGAGAAGGTAAG
>CAZNNV010000001.1:8114-9887 GCA_964574515.1 uncultured Candidatus Saccharibacteria bacterium | reverse complement strand
AAGGTAAGGGCGTGCCAGATACCGGTGGATTCGGCGGGCAAATTCTGGCGATTCTTTTTTGACGGCATTGAATATCTTATCGTTTTGGGCCAGTGTCTTTTTGCAGGTGAAAGAGCAGGGCAAATGGAAAGACAAATAATAATTAGCCACGCCGTTTAGAAAATTATTAAAAACAAAATTAATGCGGCGGGGAATTCTATTGAACGCCGTGGCTTTATCCAGGCCGATTTTTTTTGAAGTATTGTCTTGATATTTTCTCACGCAGCAATCGGGGTAACTTAACAGCCAGCCGAATTTAGCAATAGTTTTCTCTATCTCATTAAAACTTTTTTTCTGGATGATGATCTGATATGACGGGTCGATATCTCGGGCCAGGTTGGCATATTTCTTTTGTCGGGAAATATAAAGGTTATAGTGATCGAAAAGTTTTTCCCGGCTGCAAGCCGTGAACAAACCATGGCCGGTAAATTCGGCGCTTAATTTTTTAGCCTCGGCTAAATCGCGGCACTGGATTCTGGTCGCTTTTTTCAGGCCGTATTTGACGGCGATAAGATCGGTTGAAGAAGAGACCATATTTCCTCCCCAGTAATTATCTAGGTTATTGTCAAAATTAATCATATTCAGTTTGATCAATAGTAAATTTTTTATATTTTGAAATAATGCGATCAATAATATTGGCGGTGGCAGCAGCGGAAGCAGGCCGGCGGCATTCGGCCGCTAATAATAGCGTGTCTAAAATTTTTCATCAGTTGATTGTTCCAGATAGTTTTTATGGATGCTTGTTTCAAATTTCCGATTAGCTGATTACAGCCGAGTACTCCCCCGCCCGGCGTTGCGGCTAAATCAGGCAGAATATTCAGACCCAGCCAAGGCATCAGACAATTTTTTTTGAACCGTTTTTCTTCGGTTGGGTTATAAAAAAAAGCTAGATCATCGGTTTTTAAATTTGGGATGAATATTATTTTAAAATCAGACTCTATTTTTTTAATCTGTTTCATTTGTGAATCTAAAATTTTTAAATCAATTTGAGGCGGTTTTGACCAGTCAAAATAGGGATGTTGGAAAACTAGGGTATCGATTGGTGTGTGACGACGCGTCAATTCTTTGGCTATAGCTGTTAGGCGGTTGTAGTTATTTTTGTTGATAACGCAATTAATATTAATTATTTTCGGCCGGCTAGCGGTTTTTTTCAGACCACTAATCGCTAATTGGATTTTTTTCCAGTCATTCGTTTCTTTTTTTTTCGGCTGGTCGGGAAATGGCCAGGAAATATTGATTTGATCGAGGCGTGATTCAATAATTTGTGATAAGTACTTTTTCAATAAGATGCCATTAGTGGTGATTGATGATTGAAAACCAGTTTGATCGGTCAATTTGAGCAAAATAGCGAAGTTTGGATGTAGCAGTGGCTCGCCGCCGAAAAAATGGATTCGTGGCTGGAACCAAAATTGCCGCGCTTGGACCAAGAGATTTTTAAAATCTTCTAGTTTAATAAATTGTTTTTTAAATGGCTTATAAAAATTGTCCAGCGATTGATAGCAGTCGGGACAGCATAGATTGCAGGCTAGGGTCAAATGGACCAATAAAAAAAGCGGCTGGGGGCTTTTAGTGCCTCCCAGTTTTAGAAGATTAAAAATTAGTGGTTGGTCAGCAATAAATTTTTTAAGATTCATTTTTTTTCTGTTTGAAACGGTATTTCAGCTCTCTATTCTTGTTGAACAGGAACAAGAGATTAGCCAGGCCGTCTCGCCATTTTTTTAATTTGACTTCGCC
>CAZNNV010000001.1:7300-8104 GCA_964574515.1 uncultured Candidatus Saccharibacteria bacterium | reverse complement strand
CGGCGTTCGTGATAATCAATTGGTATTTCGGCAAATTTTATTTTTTGATTAAATAGAGCTTCCATTTTTATCTCTTCGGAAAACTCCATATTTTGGCTTAGTAAACGCATATTTTTTAAAACTGTCCGCCGGAAAATCCAAAGACCGGATTGGGAATCTTTTATTTTATTGCCGGTAAGCAGGACAAATGCCAATGTTAGAAAGTAATTGCCCAAGCGATTTAAAGAATTCATCGCTTTTTTGTTTGCTAGTGGGAAACGGCAACCAGAGATAAAATCTAAATCATTCTGGCACAATTTTTCCACTAAGCCGAGAGCCGTTTTTAATGAGTAGGAATTATCACTATCCATAGCGATAATTATATCGCCGTTGGCTGCAGCCAGCCCGGCTTGATAGGCCCACCCATAACCTTGTTTTTTTTCGCTTATCACCCGTGCGCCAAAATTGCTCGCCACCTCAGCTGTCCTATCGGTTGAATTATTATTCACTACCACTATTTCGTCAACTAGAGAGAGGTCGCCGCTTAAAATCTCCTGCAAACCAGACTCTTCATTATAGCAAGGCATGACTAAAGAAATCTTTTTTTGTCCGTGCATAATTATAATTTTATAATTTTAGCGGCTGGTTGACCACAATATTTTAAGCTGTTCTTTTATTAACCGGGGTAGCAGGCGCCAGCTGAATAAGACATTAAAATTGAAAAAGCATTCATGTGTGCAAAAGCATTTATTTTTTTTTATCCAATTTCTGGCTCGGATAGCTTCTGGCGACGACCAGATTTTTTTTAAATCATAATCAGCTTTT
>CAZNNV010000001.1:3933-7290 GCA_964574515.1 uncultured Candidatus Saccharibacteria bacterium | reverse complement strand
CCCAATATTCTTTTTCTATAATACCAAACCCAATTGAATAGAATCTTTTTTTGCCTTGGAAAGGAGTTATCTTTACTTTATACATATTTTTTGGAGATTTAAAATAATAGATATTAGTATCATTTCTAAGTTCTTTATCTCGCAAGCGGAAACTAAGCCATTTTCGTAAATGATACCGGTCAGTCGGCCAGCGACGCATTTAGGCCGCGGAATTTTTTTACCTGATAGATTAGCCATAGACAGTTTTCTCGCTATGGCGTCACGTGCCGAAAGCCAAGAATAAAAAGAAAAGCGTTGGCTAATTGATCGGTTTTTGGCTATGTCTTGACGGCTTAAATTTATTAACTGGCGATAAAAAGCCGGTTGAATCGAAGGCAATTTTTTATTTCTGGGCTCCCCTCTTACAAGTAAGGGGAAAATAGCATCTGGTTTTATTGTATCACGAATATAAGAATATATTGACCTGATTCTCCTTTGGTTTCTGGCTGATAAAGTCAGATTTACAGCGACTGAAAGATTATTTTGATGAAGCGATTTCAACCCGGCAATTGTTTCTTTGGTTTTATTAAACAGGTCGGGCAAGACTCGGAAAGAATCATGGCGGCCGGCGATTTCATCTAGTGAGACGGCTATCTGTAGTTTTAGTTTTGGGCATTCGGTTAAAACTTTTTTGGCGGTTGAGATTATTTTTTCAGTCAAGAATCCGTTGGTTTGCCAGCTGATTGAATGGATGCCCCCATTTTTATAAAAAGCGCCGATAATTGCGGCTAAATCTAATCGCAGTATCGGCTCGCCGCCGGTAATGGCCAGATGTTGAACGCCTTTGACGTTTCGGGATATTTTAATTAATTCTTCAAGCGTTAGCTCTTCGGCCGGCTGATTGAGATTTTTCCAATAAAAACAATGCGGGCATTGAGCGTTGCAGCGATTGGTTACAAATAAAATTAAATACAATGGTAAAGAGTTTCGTTTGGAAAAAAAGGATTTAATAATTTTATGATAATTCATACCCTTTTTTTTATTAAAAAATTCCATAGACCGGCGGCGAGTCCGGCATCGCAGATTGAAATATCCAAAAGGAAAACCGGTATTGATTTTAGAGCAAACATTTTATTGCGGCGGCGAGCTAGATAGCGGAAAAAGTTAAAATTTATTAATCCAAATAAAAGCCAAAGTAAAAAGCATAACCATGGAATAATTGTAATAAAAAATAAAGAGCCAATGATTATAGGCCAAATGAGCGCCGAAACCGTGAAGTTTAAGATGATGTTTTTATCCTCAGTTTTTTTTCGATAGAATAAATTAGTTAATTTATGGATAAAGAGATTGCGACTTCTTTCAAACTCGGTTTTAATAAATGATTGAAAGTTATAATAGTGCAGGTGTTTGACTTTAATTTCTTTATCAAAGCCAAGTTTATGGCCAGTTTGGGTCAGTTTGACGCCAAAGAGCGTGTCTTCAATTGTTCTGATTTGATTGTCAAAGCCGTCGCTTGAATCAAAAATTTTTTTGTCGATGGCAAAAAGCGAAGTAAAAGCCCACGGGACGCTCAATGGCTCATTAAGATAAGAAAGATGCATATATAGATTTTTATATTGGCTGAAAATGCCTTTTATTTCGCACTGCGGGGTAAAATGGCCGCTGACTCCGGCATAGTCGGGATGGCAATGGAAAAATTTTTCAATTTTAGTCAGGGTATTCGGAAAAATTTCAACATCCGAATCAAGAAAAATCAGTTTTTCTCCCCGGGCTTCTTTGGCGCCGGTATTCCTAGCGGCTGAAGGACCGAGGTTGGTTTTATGCCTGATTAAATGCTGGCCAGTATTCTCTAAAAAAATAGTATCGCCGGCAGGCGAAGCATCATCGACTATTATTATTTCAAAATTCCTGAAAATCGAATTATTTATGGCAGCCAAGCATCTTTTCAGAGATTCCCAATTTTTATAAACAGGTATAATTATTGAAAAAAACATTTTTATCGGCTGAATCATTAATTTATTAAAAAGGTTTTAATTTCTAATTTTTTGAGTTATTTTATAACGAAGAATTTTCTTTAGTTTCTAGGCTATATACTTTGATTGTTTCTTGAGAAAAAAGAAATTTTTTGTTAAAATATTTTTCCAAAAATTGGCAGCCAAAATCAGCCGTGCCGAAATAAGCTGGATCGCAGCGGTAATCTTCGAGGTAGACAAGACAGTTGCTGGCTGCTGTTTTTTCTTTGAAGATTTTTTCCGTATCACTGAAAATAAGATCGATAGATAATGTTTCGCGTTGATTATTGGGAAAATAATCATTAGTCACCATTATGTATTGGCTAGTTATAATGATGCAAGGGTTTGGCGTCTTGGCAATTGCTTGCCAATAATCTATATTTGGATAGATCAGACTGGGGTCGCCGGTTTTAGTTGCCCGGGCGTCCTCGAACATTTTTTGGGGAAAATAAAAACTATAATTTGAATAAGCATTTTGGGGCAATTTGCCGATTTTATCGGTTAAAGGCGGTAATGATAGCGGGCCTAAATAAATAAGTATTGCCACAAATGCCGCAATTTTTAAAAAAATATGTTTTCCTTTTTTGAAAATATCTAACAGATAAATACCATAACCGGCGATGACTGCATATGGCAGATTGAACATCAGGCTGCGACGGAAATAATCCCCCGTTAATTTTCCATTCACGATGTTGGCATCAACCATCAAGCTATAAACTACGAAATAAACCAAAAACAAACTGATAATAAAATAATTTTCTTTTCTTTTTTTTATTAAAATAACAATAATTGTTATCAGAAAAATAATTGAAACGATAATACCATAGTGCCAAACTTGCGGATTGAGCGGTGATTGATTGAATAATTGTAAAAAAAGAGCCTGGGCTTGCAGCGACGCTCCTTTATAATTGAGAGCAAAGAAACCGCCGCCCTGATAACTATTGTAAGGGTTATCAAGTAAAAGCCAATTTAAGACTACTAATTGTAAGGTTAGGAAAACTGCGCCTAAAAAAACAACACTCAGTATTTTTTGCCAGGCGATATTTCTTGTCTTGAAGATATTAGCAAAAAAAACTTTTATCTCCGGCCATTGGAAAACAATCCAGAATAAGCCAAAAAGCGGCACCAAGACATAGCTTTCTTGGCGGACATAAATAGCATAGGAAAGGCAGGCAATTGCCGCCAGCCAGGTGGCAATTTTTTTATTTTTTAATGCTAAGAGATAAAAAATAACGGCTAATCCGACAAAAAACAAACCAGTCGGCCGTGCTTCGCCGCTTTGGGAATTAATAATATTTAAAGGAATTAAGGCGTAAATTATGGCCGCGTAAAGACCGGCAAACTCTTTTTTAAAAATTAAATAATT
>CAZNNV010000001.1:0-3923 GCA_964574515.1 uncultured Candidatus Saccharibacteria bacterium | reverse complement strand
ATGTACCTTTGTCAAACGAAGCAAGGCTATAAGAAAAAAACTAAAATTATAGTTAAGCTGCTTAAAATAGCCGAGATAACAGAAGCGTTTAGACTGTGGATGCCAAAAGTCAAATGCACCAGAGCAATAATAAAGGGATAGCCAGGCGGCGCTAAAACGTTTTCAAACAACTGGCAGTTTTCATGGTTGCCCAAGGCACAGGATTTAACAAATTGGCCGTGCGTTACCCACAGATGAGCGGCTTCTTGCGCCACGTAGCCGTCGGTATGGGTGCCCAGCCAATATTCCGAATTGCGCAGATAAAAACCAAACAGAAAAATTAGCAGTAGTGCGAGCCAAATTTTTTTGTCAATTTTTTTTATTTCTCGCCAAAGATATTTAATGTTAAACGCAACTAGAATAACCAGTAAAACAAAATGCGCCAGCATGAAATAAAAAAGCCAGCTGTGAAAAATTAATTTGTCGAAAAAGGTAAACATATCAATTGGTGCTGTTCTTTCGGCGCCGTTTTTTCACCGGGGAAAATTCTTTCCAGCCGAAAAGCTCAACATATTCTTTCCACGGCCCTTCGCACAGTTTATTGTAAAGGCAGGCGGAGCAATTTTCCCCTTTTATTTTGCCGCTTTGCAGGCGGTAATTTTTATAATCCTCGATCACAAAACCGGCGTCATAGATTCTAGTTTTAGGAATAATTTTTTCAGCGATGCAGTCTTCATAGCCTTTCATTAGACAGTAAGGAATGGCTTCGGTGGTTACTTTTTTGCCGGCCGCCAAGCCGATATCTAATCCCCGTTTAACACACTTCATAATTTGTTTTTTGTGTGGCACGAGCCATTCAGCATTGGCTTTGGCTGTTCCTAAAATATGGACAAACGCGAATTGAAATTGGTCAACGCCCAAACTAACAAGCAGACGGGCTGTTTGAGGCAATTGCCGATAGTTTTTTGTCGTGATGACTGTGTTGGTTAAAACATACTGGCCCATTTTTTTTAGGTTTTTAATGCCGGCCACAGTTTGTTCAAAACTGCCCGGTGCGGAAGTCAGAAAGTCGTGTATTTTAGCGGTTGGGCCGTGAAGAGCGGGTGAGAACTGTGTGGCGCCGGCACGGATAGTTTTAACGCAAAAATCCGGATAGGCGAACATCCGGCCGTTAGACTGGATTTGGATTTGTTTGAAACCAAGATCGGCGGCGATTTTAACCAAACGCAAAAAATCGGGATGGAGCGTTGGTTCGCCGCCGGTAAAGACCACTTCTTTTTTGCCTTTTTCTTTTGCTTCAACCAGCGACGCTTTTATTTCCGCCAGGCCCTTAGCTGGCAGATAATCGCGTTTGCGGCCCTGCACGCAGAAAGTGCATTGATTATTGCAATAAAAACCGACTTTTATATCCACTCTTTCCATAAGATTTATTTTATAAGCATTTTGCCTGATGTTGATTAGAATTACCGGCGGAGCGCTTATTTTTTATCAGCTTCGTTTAACAAACGGTTTATTTCTTGTTTGATGCCGGCTATTTCTTCATAAGGAAAATTATTAATAAAAAGAAATGTTTCAAGTTCTTTTCCTTTTGACGCTTTTTCGCTGTAAATGCTGAAAGTGACTAGAAATGGTTCATTTTTTTTTAATTTATTTATTTTCTTTTGAAAACTTTCAAAAATTTTTTTATCCATATTTTTTTATTTTATTACTTTTTATTTTTATTGATTTTAATTTGTTCGTCTGTTAACTTCGGGATGATATTTTTTAAAATAGTATTCTAAATAGTCTTTGATGTTTTTAAACTGACGTCCGGGAAGAGGATGGATTTCTTTGAAACCGTAATGATCGGCATAGCTTTTTCTTAAACCGGGGCAGATTTTTTCGTAACGGCAGGCCAGGCATTTTTTATCTTTGGAATCCCTTTCATTTTTTGGCTCAATAATAATCCGGAAATTAGGATTATCTATGATTTTTTTATGCTGGACTTTAAACCAAAAATTATATCTGTTTAAATCTCCCAGTAGGCAAAAAGGAAAATGCTGCAGGCCGATGTGCACGGATGGCGACTGTTTGATAGCCAGCCGCAGATAAGACACAACCTTTTTTATTTCCGGTACTAGAGCCGGCTGGCTGGCCGCATTGCCCTCCATCATGATAAAGCTCAGGGTAACCATATTTATGCCGAGCCGCGCCAATAGCGAGACTATTTGCGGCAGATAGCGGTAATTGAGCCGGTTGATGACGACATTTATCATTGGCGGCCGTCCGAGTTTTATCAGATTTTCTAGGCCCTGCTTAGTCCGGGAAAAAGATCCGCGTATGCCGGTTATTTTATCCTGCAGGGCGGCTGTGTGGCCATGGAACGAAATAAAAAAATCATTGGCGCCAGCGGCTATCGCCTGGCTGGCAAAAGACCAATCGGAAAAACTTTGGCCGTTGGATTCCACTGTGATTTTTTCGAATCCTAGTGTTTTGGCAAGGTTAATAATATCAAAAAAATCTTGTCTGATTGTTGCTTCGCCGCCGGAAAATTTTATTTGCGAGGAGAATTTTTTAATATCAGCTACATCATTTTTAATTTCTTCCCAAGCGGATTCTTTAAGATTATTATTAGGTGAATTAGCCTGAACCGAACAAAAAAGGCAATTTTGATTGCAGCGATTGGTTAGATAAATTTCTGGGATAAAAAACATTCCCTTAGTTTTTTCAACCGATGAAAATATTTTTTGGTCAAATTGATTATCCTTTTTCATGTTTTTGGGATTTTAATTCATATCTTATTTATCGGCGCCGATGTAAGCCGATTTTTTGCCATCAGCGGATCTGGCGCCTGCCAGTCGCTTGAGGTTATTTTAGCCCATAGGCGGCTGCCGCCGCAACATTTTTGCCTAAAATGGCAGTGAAAGCATGCTTCGGGCAAGCCAGCCGTCTCCCTGATTTTTTTAACAAACGGATTTTTCCAAGCTCCTAAGATATCTGTCGGGCGGCCGATATTCATATCTATGGTGTAGTCAGGCTTAACGTAGCCGCGGGGGTCAATGACCAGCCGCCTTCGGCCTTCGTCATAGAGCGCGCCGGCACAAACTGCATTCATTTTATTGGCGTCTTTGATGGCACAAAACGGAACGCCGTTTCCGATGGTAATTCGGATGTCTGTTTTCTTTTGCGTTTGATAAATTTTTTCCGCCAGATTTTCAAGATCAGCCTTTTTCAGAATATCTTTATTTTGGGAGGAATAAGCGGGCCGATAAAATTCCCATTCCCGGATGGGCAGTTTTAAGACTATTTTGGCCAGCCGATCAAAGTTTTTAATATTATTTTTTATGGCAACTGTGCCTGCGCGCACGACCGGAATTCTGTTAGCGGCTAATAGTTTTATGGTTTGGATTTTTTTAGTCAAACATTTTTGGCCGCCGGTGATTCTATCTTCTTCCTTATCGTTCCAGCTTTCAATAGGAATTAAAATATTATCAGCAATTTTTGCCAAGCGGTGAGCCGCGGCTTTATCTATTAACAGGCCGTTAGTGTTTAGCCGGACTTCTAGTCCCCTCTTTTTGGCATAAGATAGAAGTTCAAAAATATCTTTTCTCAATAAAGGTTCGCCGCCTGTGAAGCGCACGATTTTAATGCCTTCTTTTTTTATATGCCGGATAATTTTTTTTACAAAAGCCGTTGTTAATTTATTGTGGGCGTTACGATCATGCCGGGCGAAAGAACTTGCATTGAAGCAAAAACGGCAGTTTAAATTGCATTGCGGTGTGATTTCAATCATTACTTCCGAGGGGGCATCGGCTATTGGTTGAATTTCTGATTGTCCGTGTCGGCGCCAATAGCCGCGGGGAAAACCCGTGCAGAGCCGGAAATAAAAACAGCTTCGGCATTTTTTTGCCTTGATGCCCTGTCTTTCTGATCGGTTGGTTATAATATGGTCTCGGGCGTTGTTA